>JAXDLD010000468.1:0-16638 GCA_034666805.1 Acidobacteriota bacterium | reverse complement strand
TTTATCAGGATAGAACGTTCATCGTATCGGGCAGGAGCGCCCCCGGATCGCGATGATCCACAGGATGAACAAAGATTGCCGTGCAAAAACCTTGCAATTAAAATCGTCCACGGCCGGCATGGGGAGTTGTCATTTTCGGCTACTTGGGTTCCAAAGAGCGGCACGGAGAGCCGCGGGGCAAAGGCGCTACAATCGGGCGCCATGGACCTCTCCGATCTGCGCCGGGAGTACGAGCAGGCAGGGCTCTCGGAGGCCGACCTCGCGGCCGACCCCGTCGTCCAGTTCCGCGCCTGGTTCGCCCAGGCCCTGGCGGCGGACCCCAGGGACGCCAACGCCATGACGCTCGCCACCGCCGACCGGGAGGGGCGGCCCTCGGCCCGGATCGTCCTGCTCAAGGGGGCGGACGAGCGCGGCTTCGTCTTCTTCACCAACTACGAGAGCCGCAAGGGACGGGACCTGACGGAGAATCCCCACGCCGCCCTGGTCTTCTTCTGGCCCCTTCTGGACCGCCAGGTGCGGGTGGAGGGGCGGGTCGAGCGCACCTCGCGGGAGGAGTCGGCGGCCTACTTCAGGAGCCGCCCCTTCCCGGCGCGGGTGGGGGCCTGGGCCTCGCGCCAGAGCCGGGTCCTCCCGGGGCGGGAGGAGCTGGAGCGGGAGGTCGCCCGCGCCGCGGAGCGGTTCGCGGACGGCGAGGTGCCGCTCCCCGACTTCTGGGGCGGCTACCGCCTCGCCCCGGCGGCGATCGAGCTCTGGCAGGGGCGCCCCAGCCGCCTCCACGACCGCTTCCGCTACGAGCGCTCGCCCGCCGGAGGCTGGCGGGTCGAGCGGCTCTCACCCTGAGGGCCTGGACGAGAATGGCAACCGAGACGAGCTTCGACGTCGCCGTCGTGGGCGGCGGTCTGGTGGGGACGGCGACCGCCATGGCGCTCTCCGGCCGTGGTGTCCGGGTCGTCGTGCTGGAGGCGGAGGCGGCGCTCGCCGTCCACCAGAGCGGACACAACAGCGGAGTCGTCCACTCGGGGCTCTACTACAAGCCGGGCTCGCTCAAGGCCCGGCTCTGCGTCCAAGGGGCCGCCGACCTCTACCGCTTCTGCGCCGAGGAGGGGGTCGCCTGCCAGCGGACGGGGAAGCTGGTGGTGGCGACCCGGGAGGAGGAGCTGCCGGCCTTGGCCGAGCTTGAGCGCCGTGGCCTCGCCAACGGCCTCGCCGGCCTGCAACGGCTTCGGCGAGAGGAGATCCGGGAGATCGAGCCGCACGCGGCGGGGATCGCGGCCCTCCACGTGCCGCAGGCCGGGATCGCCGACTACCCCGGAGTGGCCCGCGCCTATGCCCGGAGGATCGCGGCGGCGGGCGGGCAGGTGTTGACGGGAGCGCGGGTCACCAAGATTCTGCGCACGTCCGGCCGCACCACGGTCGAGACCGCGCGCGGCAGCTTCGACTGCGCCTTCCTCGTCAACTGCGCCGGCCTCCAGGCGGACCGCGTCGCACGCCTCTCCGGGATCGAGCCGGAGGTGCGGATCGTCCCCTTCCGCGGCGAGTACTTCGACCTCGTCCCCGCCCGGCGCGAGCTGGTGCGCGGTCTCCTCTACCCCGTCCCGGACCCGCGCTTCCCCTTCCTCGGAGTGCACCTGACCCGCACCGTGGACGGCCGGGTGGAGGCGGGGCCCAACGCCGTCCTCGCGCTCAAGCGCGAAGGCTACCGCTGGTCGGACGTGTCGCTTCGGGATTTGAAGGAGACGGCGGGCTGGCCGGGGTTCTGGCGGATGATGCGGCGCACCTGGCGGACGGCGGCGGGGGAGGTCTGGCGCTCGGCGGTGCGGCGGGCGTTCGTGGGCGATCTCCAGAAGCTCGTCCCCGAGCTCCGCGATGCCGACCTGACGCGGGGCGGGAGCGGCGTGCGGGCCCAGGCCCTGGACCGCGCCGGCAGGCTCGTCGACGACTTCCATATCGAGCGGGGCGAGGGGAGCCTCCACGTGCTGAACGCCCCCTCGCCCGCCGCCACCGCCTCGCTCGCCATCGGCCGCCATATCGCCGACATGGCCGACATGGCCGGGGTAGGCGAGTAGAATCCGCCAAGCTCTCGTAACCGACTTTTAAGAGGAGGCCCGATGTCGACCGAGCACGATGCCGAAGAGCCCGCGGGGGAGGACCGGTCGCTCGACCGCCGGAGGTTCGTCGCCCTCTGCGGGACGATGGGGATCGGAGCGGCGGCCGGGCCGCAGCTCCTGGCCGCCGCGACGCCGGACAAGCCGGGGAAGATCACCCGCCAGGATCTCACCGCGGTCGAGGACCTGACCGGGCTCCACTTCTCCGCCCCTCAGCGCGAGCTGATGCAGAAGGGCCTCGAGGACCAGCGCCAGGGCTACGACAAGCTGCGCGAGGTCGTCCTCGACAACAGCGTGCCGCCCGCCTTCCGTTTCGATCCCGCCCCGCCGGAGATCGTCCCGGGTGGCGGTGCCGTCGCCAAGCGCCGGCCGTTCCGGGCGAGCGCCGCGGGCACTTCGGGCGCCCCGGACGTTCCCGAGGTCCCGGCGAACCTCGAGGATCTGGCCTTCCTCCCGGTCACCCGCCTCTCGCGGCTCGTCCAGTCCGGGAAGGTGCGCTCGGTCGACCTCACCCGGATGTACATCGCCCGCCTGCGCCGGCTCGACCCGGTGCTCCACGCCGTCATCACCTACACCGAGGAGCGGGCCTTGGAGAAGGCGGCGGCGGCGGACCGGGAGATCGCCGCCGGCAAAGTCCGCGGTCCCCTCCACGGCATCCCCTGGGGAGCGAAGGACCTGCTCGCCGTGCGCGGCTATCCCACGACCTGGGGCTCGGTCCCCTTCAAGGACCAGACCCTCCCAGAGGACGCGACGGTCGTCGAGCGGCTCGACCGGGCGGGGGCGGTGCTCGTCGCCAAGCTGGCGGTGGGGGAGCTCGCCTGGGGGGACGTCTGGTTCGGCGGCATGACCAGGAACCCCTGGAAGCCCGACCAGGGGTCCTCCGGCTCCTCGGCGGGCTCGGCCTCGACCACCGCGGCGGGGGCCGTGGGCTTCGCCCTCGGCACCGAGACCCTGGGTTCGATCGTCTCCCCCTCGACCCGCTGCGGGGCGACCGGCCTGCGCCCGACCTTCGGCCGGGTCAGCCGCCACGGCGCCATGGCCCTCGCCTGGAGCATGGACAAGATCGGCGCCATCTGCCGCTCGGTCGAGGACTGCGCGGCGGTCTTCGACGCCATCCACGGCGCCGACGGCAAGGACGAGACGGCGGTCGACCGGCCGTTCACCTGGAACCCCGACCTCGACGTCAAGCGGCTCAAGGTGGGCTACGTCAAGGCGCTCTTCGACGCCAAGCCGGAAAAGGACCGGGAGGAGGCGCACGCCTTCGACCTTGCGGTGCTGGACGCCCTGCGCGGCTTAGGGGTAGACCTCCAGCCCATCGACCTGCCGGAGCTCCCGGTCTCGGCGCTCCGGATCATCCTCACCGCCGAGGGCTCGGCCGCCTTCGACGAGCTGACCCGGAGCGGCCGGGACGACCTCATGGTCCGGCACAAGGAGGAGAACGCCTGGCCGAACGTCTTCCGCCAGGGGCGGACCATCCCCGCCGTCGAGTACATCCAGGCCAACCGGGTGCGGACCCTCCTCATGCGGGAGATGGCGAAGCGGATGGCGGCGGTCGACGCCTATGTTGCCCCCTCGTTCGGCGGCGACAATCTCCTCATCACCAACCTGACCGGCCATCCGGCCGTCGTCCTCCCCAACGGCTTCCGCAAGGACGGCACGCCGACCAGCATCACCTTCACCGGCCGGCTCTACGGGGAGGCGGACCTCCTCGCCCTCGGCAGGGCCTACCAGGACGCCACGGGCTTCCACTTGCAGCACCCGAAGCTCTGACGTGGTGGAAGGCGCGCCCGTGAAAGGGTGGAAGATCGGCCGGCAGGCGGGCTGGCAGGCGGCCGCCCTCTGGACGCTCCTGGTCGTCCTCTGGCTGCTCGACATCACGCAAACCCCGCACGCCCTGGCGATCCGCCGGCTCGCCGCAGCGGTCGCCGTCCTCGCGGTCCTCGCCACTCTGCGCTGGCTGGGCGGGCTCCTCCGGGACGCCGTCCGGGCAGGCGGGGAGCGGCGCGCGGCGGCGGTCGCGCTCTCCCTGGTCGTCGTCCTCGCCCTCGCCGTGCGCCTCGCCGGCATCTCGCACGAGGCGAGCGGCCGCTACTACGCGGACGAGGGCACCTACTACCACCACGCGACCAAGATCGACGAGGGCGAGGTGCTGCGCCGCTCCTTCGTCTACCCCCACCTGACCTACTACCTGGATGCCCTCACCCTGTGGACGGCCGGCCTCTTCCCGAAAACCGTGGCGCACCTGGGGGAGGCGCTTTTCGGCCTCCGCGACCCGCTCGCCGTCTCCTGGGTCCTGCTGCGGCTGGTGGTCGCCCTCCTCGGGGCGCTGACGGCGGTGCCCGTCTTCTTCCTCGGCCGCCGTCTGGGATCGCCGGGTGGGCTCGTGGGCGCCTCGGCAGGCGCCGCCCTGCTGATCTTCTCGCCGCTCTACAACGCCGGCTCGCATCTCAACACCTGCGACGTCCCATCGGCCTTCTTCGCCACCCTCTGCCTGCTCGGCGCCGCCCGGCTCCTGGAGCGCGAGAGCACTTCGGGCTACGTGCTCGCCGGGCTCGCCGCCGGGCTCGCCGCGGTCAGCAAGTATCCCGCCGGGCTCGCCGCGGTGG
This sequence comes from Acidobacteriota bacterium, assembly GCA_034666805.1. Classification (GTDB taxonomy): domain Bacteria; phylum Acidobacteriota; class Thermoanaerobaculia; order Multivoradales; family UBA5704; genus DASQPA01. Next base: position 11,927 of record JAXDLD010000468.1, on the reverse strand, counting down.
CCATCGTCGCCGTCTGGCTGCGCTGGCGGATCGTCCGCCGGGACTTCTCCTGGGGGCTCCTGTGGGCGGGCCTGGCGGCGCTCGCCGCCTTCGTCGGGGCGATGCCCAGCCTGCTCGTCTATCCTGATCTCGCCTTCGGCGACGGGCACGGCATGTTCTTCGGCGTCCACCAGTACGGCCAGGGGGGGTGGATCGGCGTCGTCAAGGAGAGCAACGGCCTCTTCTACCTCGCGAACCTCGCCGAGAGCTTCGGCTGGCCGGCGCTCGCCGCCGGGGTGGCCGGGCTGGCGGGCCTCCCCTTCCTCTCGCGGCAGGGCGGCGAGCGGTTGCGCCGGCTGCTCTGGCTGCTGCCCTTCCCGGCCCTCTACTGGCTGCTCATCTGCGCCATGAACATGGTGGTCAAGCGCAACCTCTACCCGGCCCTCCCCGCCTTCGCGGCCTTCCTCGGCGCCGGGCTCGCCGCCTGGGTCACCTTCGCCTGGCGGCCCCGCGCGACCGGCTCGCCGGCGCTCGCGGTCACCCTCCGGGCCTCGGCGGTGCTGGTCGTCCTCGCCTGCTTCGCCCTGCCGGTCTGGGCGACGGCCCAGCAGGCCGCCGGGCTCGTCCAGCCGACCACCCGCGAGCTGGCGGCGGGCTGGATGCGCCAGCACCTGCCGCCGGGGACGCGGATCGTCAAGGAGGCCTACACCCCCGACTTCGAGCCCGGCGAGTTCGCGGTGCTGGGGAACCGCTTCGCCTGCCGCTTCTCGCTCGCGGAGATCCGCGACAGCGGCAACGACTACCTGCTCCTGGCGAGCGACGCCTACCAGCGCTTCCTGAACCCGGAGCAGACCGTCAAGCCGCACCAGCGCCAGATCGGGGAGCGCTACCGGGAGATCCTCGACCGCTGGCACCCGATCGAAGAGTGGATCCCGAGCGACGTCCGGCTCGGGCCGATCCTCAAGCTCTACCGCCTGGAGCCGCTATCCGAGGACTGCAAGCCCAGCCAGGAGCTGCCGGCGGCCGAGGCCTTCGTGCCGGACTCCGCCATGCGGGTGGGAGAGGATCGGGTCGCCTTTGGGGTGGGGGGGCAGTGGGCGATGGTCAAGGGCTGCTTCCCGGCGGGAGCCTACACCTTGACGGCGCGGGGCGCGGGGCTGGGAGGAGAGGCGCGGGTCGTGAGCCTGGAATCGGGGGAGGTGGGGCGTTTCCCCCTGCGAGGGGAGACGGCCGGGCCGCTGACCTTGAAGCAGCCCGGGAAGTACCTCTTCTATTTATACCTGTCTCCGGGAGGAACCCTGGACGGCGTGGTGCTGACGCCGGCCGGCTAGAGCCGCTCCAACTCGTCGATCCGCTCGCGCACGAGGTCGAAGCCGCTCTGCCAGAAGGCGGGGTCGGTGATGTCGATCCCCATTTCGGCGAGGATCTGCTGCGGACGCGCCGAGCCGCCGTAGGAGAGGAGCTTCAGGTAGCCGGGCTTGAACGACTCCCCCTCCTCCTGGAAGCGGCGGTAGAGCGCGAGCACCAGGAGCTGGCCGAAGCTGTAGGCGTAGCAGTAGAAGGGGGTGTTGTAGAGGTGGGGGATGCAGAGCCACTCGTACTGGAACTCTGGCGCCACGGAGACGCTGTCGCCGAACTGCTCGCGGAGCATCTCCATGTAGAGACCGTTCAAGTCCTCCATCGACTTGCCGGCGAGGATCGCCGCGTGCGCCTCGGTCTCGAAGAGCACGAAGTAGGACTGCCGGAGCACCGTGGCGTAGACGTCGTCGACCGCGGTGGCGAGGATCTCGCGCCGGGTGAGCGGATCGCGCTCGTCGCGCAGGAGGCGGTCGGTCATCAGCATCTCGCCGAAGACCGAAGCGGTCTCGGCGAGCGGCAGCGAGGAGTGCTGGGTGAGGTAGGAGTGCCTCTCGGCCAGCATGCTGTGCACGGCGTGGCCGAGCTCGTGGGCGAGGGTGGCGACGTCGCGCACCTTGCCGGCGTAGTTGACCAGCACCCAGGGCGTGAAGCGGGGCGCCACGGTCGAGCAGAAGGCGCCGCTCCGCTTGCCGCGGCGCAGCTCCGAGTCGATGTGCCCCTCGGCGAAGACCCGCTCGGCCTGGCGGGCGAAGAGGGGGTGGAAGTCGTGGAACGTGTCGAGCACCTGCTGCACCGCCTCGCCGTAGGGGACCGCGCGGTCCGAGGCGGCGAGCGGGGCATAGATGTCGTAGCGGCGCAGCCGCTCCATCCCCAGCCAGCCCGCCTTCAGCCGGAAGTAGCGCTGGAAGAGCGGCGTGTTGGCGCGCGTCACCTCGAGCAGGGCCGAGACGGCGCTGTCCGGCACGTCGTTGTCGATGTTGCGGACGGCGATCGGCGAGCGGTAGCCGCGCAGGCCCACGCACTCGTTGTACCAGTCTCGCACCCGGTTGACGTAGATCTGGCCGAGGACGGGCGCCTCCGCCTCATAGGCCCGGTAGAGCTCGTGGTAGGTGGCCTCCCGGAGGTCGGCGCGCGGCGAGAAGGCGTAGGCCAGGAGGGCGTCGCGGGTGAGCCTCTTCTCCTCGCCGTCGACCGCGAGGGTGAACTCGAGGCGGTTGGTGAGCATCGAGTAGAGCGTCGTCACCGCCGAGATGCCGTTGTCATCCTTGATGTTGATGATCTGCTCGGAACGCTCGTCCAGGCTGTAGGGCTTCATGCGCCGCAGGTCGAGGAGGAAGTGCCGGTAGTCGGCGGTTCCGGGATCGGTGGGATCGGCGGGCAGTAAGGCCGCCGCCTCGGCGTCGTCCAGGTCCTTCCACCAGAGGCTCCAGAAAAGGATGCGGTTGAAGGCCGCCGTCGTCAGCTGCCGCACCCGGTTCTGGAAGGTGAGCGCCTCCGTGTTGCCGGTGTCCTCGTAGAACCAGAGCGAGGCGAACCCGGAGATCTCGTTCATCCCCTGGAGGATCGCCTCGTACTGGCGCACGGCCGCGAGGAAGAGGCCGGGATCCATGCCCGGCTCCAGGCTGGCGCGCCGCGCCTCGAAGGTGGCGACCTCGGCCTCGAGCGCGGCGATCCGGCTGGCGACGACCTCCGGGGTGGTCTTCGGCAGCAGCTCCGAGAGGTCCCAACGGGAGAGCTGGTACGACTTGGTTTCTAAAGTGGTGAGGGTCATGCGTGTGGGATCCGGAGAACGGGGATGGCGGACACGCCATGCGCCGATCTCGTCATTCTATCCGAGGAACGAGATGGGAAGGGAAGGAGGGTCCAGGCGGCGGCCGCGAGGCCGCCGCCTCTGTCGCGCGCGTCCTCTACGGATAGTCGTCCAGCTTCTCGAACGGCAGGCCGCAAGGATAGAAGAGGTTGAACACCGGCTGCTCGATCAGCTCGGCGAAGTGGAGGAAGAGCGGTCCGTACTTCTCGATCTCCGACCTGCCCGCCTCGATCTCCCGGTACTCCTCGACCGGGATGCTCAGGTACTCGGCCAGGTTCTCCTCGGAGAGCCTGTCGCTCTTGCGGGGGTCCCGCGGCCACTCTTCGCGGGCCTTCTTGATGAGCGGCCCGGCCTGACCCGGCTTGGTGTCGGCCGACTTACCGCTCTCGGCCAGGAGGCGCGAGGTCGGCTTTTCGACCTTGATGGCGATCAGGGCGAGGAGCGGCCCCCACTTCTCGGCCGGCGAGGTCCCTCCCTCGATCTCCCGGTACTCGTCCTCCGAGAGCCCAAGCTGGCTCGCCGTGTTCTCGAACGAGAGCTTTTTTTTCTCCCGTTCTTTCTTCAGTACGTCTCCCAGTTTCACAACTCCCCTCCTTGTGAAAGAGTTGGCGCTTGGCGGTGACCTCTGCGCGGCGCGATGCCCACGGCTACGGGCCGGCCGATGCTAGCACACACCTATGGAGTGCTCGCCAGGGCCAGAAGCGGCCCGCCGTGTAAGATGAGGCGCTCTTCAAGCTCCCGGGGGATCGGCGCGGCATCCGGGCAGCCATCCGGATTGTCCCGCCTGCCGGCTGGCGGAGTACTTATGGAGTGTGGCCGAAGGAGGTCCGCCTATGAAGCTCATCGCATTTCTGCTCAAGAACTCCCGGCACGGCATGACCTGGGCGGTCGTCACCGGCGCCCTCTCCGGTATCTGTGGCGCGGCCCTGATCGCCATCATCAACTCCGCCCTCGCCAGCCGCCAGTCCGGGGAGCCGATGACCGAGCTGATCCTCGCCTTCGCCGCTCTCTTCGTGCTGACGCCGATCACCCGCTTCATCTCGGAATACCTGCTCCTCCGTCTCAGCCAGGACACGGTCTACGCGATGCGGATGCGGCTTTCGAAGCGCATTCTCTCGACCCCGCTCCGCCGCCTGGAGAGCCTGGGCGCTCCCAAGCTGCTGGTGGCCCTGACCGACGACATCATGCAGATCACGGTCGCCTTGGTCGAGCTGCCCACCCTGGTCGTCAACTTCACCGTCATCTTCGGCTGCTTCGTCTATCTGGGCTGGCTGGCGCCGTCGCTCATGCTCGTCGCCCTGGCCTTCCTCGTCATCGGCGGCGGCAGCTACCACTTCGCCTTCCGCTTCGGCATGCGCCGCTTCCGCCAGTCGCGCGAGAAGCAGGACGAGCTCTTCGGCCACTTCCGCGGCATGACCGAGGGGGCCAAGGAGCTCAAGCTCCATGCCCGCCGCCGGCTCGGCTTCCTGAACCTCCTGGACGAGACCGCGCTCGGCCTGCGCAAGCTCGTCCTCGAAGCGCGGACGATGTTCAGCGTCGCCGCCAACTGGGGCGCGGTGCTCTTCTTTCTCGTCATCGGCCTCCTCCTCTTCCTGCCGCAAATGAGCGGTCAGAGCAACGAGGCCCTGACCGGCTTCACCCTGGTCCTCCTCTTCATCCGCGGCCCGCTCCAGATGTTCCTCAACACCCTGCCGGCGCTCGGCCAGGGGGAGGTCGCGCTGCAGAAGATCGAGCGCCTGGGGCTCACCCTGCCGGTCGAGGCCTCCGAGGCCGGGCCGGCCGAGGAGCCGGGCTCCACCTGGGAGCGGCTGGAGCTCGCCGGGGTCTGCCACGCCTACGAGCGGGAAGGGGAGGAGACGAGCTTCACCCTCGGCCCCTTCGACCTCATCTTCGAGCCCGGCGAGCTGGTCTTCCTGGTCGGCGGCAACGGCAGCGGCAAGACCACCTTCGCCAAGCTCCTGACGGGGCTCTACCTGCCCGAGGCCGGCGAGATCCGCCTGAACGGCGTCGCCGTCACCGATCACGACCGCGAGCGCTACCGCCAGCACTTCACGGCGGTCTTCGCCGAGTTCCACCTCTTCGACCGCCTGCTCGGCTTCGAGGGGCAGACGGTCGACCAGCAGGCGCGCACCTACCTGCAGGAGCTGCGGCTCGCCCACAAGGTGGTGATCCAGGACGGCCGGCTGTCGACGACCGACCTCTCCCGCGGGCAGCGCAAGCGCCTGGCCCTCTTGACCGCCTACCTGGAGGACCGGCCGCTCTACGTCTTCGACGAATGGGCCGCCGACCAAGACCCGCAGTTCAAGGAGATCTTCTACAACCACCTCCTGCCCGACCTGAAGCGGCGCGGCAAGACCGTCCTCGTCATCAGTCACGACGACCGCTACTTCGGGGTGGCGGACCGCGTCTTGAAGCTCGAGGACGGCAAGCTGATCGAGGACGTCCGGGTTCCCCACCCGATCGCGGCCTCCGCTTAAGCACGACCCCGAGATCCGGCACCCGGGCCGAGCCATTCCTGGCTCGGCCTTTGCATTTTTTCGCGGGTTGATGGAACTGATCGTCTGGGGCGGTGACGTCCCTCCTCTCGCCGCCGAGTTTCCGGCTGTAAGGATTACCTGTGGAACGGGAGAAGTGCCGGCGGGCGTTCTCCGGGCCGAGGAGTGGGAGGCGCCCGGATTCGACTTCTGGCGCTTCGATCGCGAGTTGGACGCACGGGCCGAGGAGGGCCGTCCCCTGCCCCTGGCCGCCCCCGTTCCGGACCGCCTGCCGCGCTTCGCCGCGGAGGTGCTCACCCGGGCCCAGCGCCTTTCCGGCCGGCGGAACGCGGCCTCCAGGAGCCGGCTCTTCGCCCGCGCCCTGGCCCTCCACCGCGACCTCCACGCGCGGCACGGCCTCGACGATGCCGGCCGTCCTCTCGTGCGGGCCGACTACGACCACTCCCTGGACGTCTGGCAGTGGACCCTGAGGCTCGCTCCGGGAGCCGGCCTCGCCGTCCAGCTCGCCGCCCTCCTGCACGACGTCGAGCGGCTGCTTTCCGAGGCCGACCGCCGGAGCGAGCACGCCGCGGCGGACTACGGGGATTTCAAGCACGCCCATGCCCGGGGCGGCGTCCGCCTCGCCGACGCGCTCCTGGTCGAGGCTGGTGACTGCGCGGCTCTCCGCGAGCGGGTGGCCGCCCTGATCGCCGGCCACGAGGGGGGGCAGACCGCCGCCGACCCCGACCTCGGGCTTCTCGCCGACGCCGACTCGCTCTCCTTCTTCTCCTTCAACAGCCCCGGGTTCCTGCGCTACTTCGGCCCCGGGCACACCCGCCGCAAGGTCGCCTTCACCCTCGGCCGGATGAGCCCCGCCGCCCGCGGGCGCCTGGCCGGCCTCCGGCTCGTCCCGGAGATCGCCGCAATGGTTCAAGACATCGCGTCCGGGGGGGTGCCATGAAGCTCGTCGTCTTCGGCTTGACCGTCACCTCCTCCTGGGGCAACGGCCACGCCACCCTCTGGCGCGGCCTGCTCACGGCCCTGGCCCGGCTCGGCCACCGGGTGACCTTCTTCGAGCGCGACGTCCCCTACTACGCCTGGCACCGGGACCGCCGGGAGTTCCCCGGCCATCGCCTCGTCCTCTATCCCGACTGGCCCGAGGCCCTGCCCCTCGCCCGGGCCGAGCTCGCCGGCGCCGACGTGGCGATGGTCACCTCCTACTGCCCCGACGCCATCGCGGCGACGGAGCTGGTGCTGGGGGCGAGCGGGCCCGTCAAGACCTTCTACGACCTCGACACCCCGGTCACCCTGGACCGCCTGCGGGCCGGCGAGCAGGTGCCCTACATCGGCCCGGCCGGCCTCTCCGGGTTCGACCTCGTCCTGAGCTACACCGGCGGCGCGGCGCTCCAGGAGCTCCAGAGCCGCCTGGGGGCCCGCCGGGTCGCCCCGCTCTACGGCAGCGTCGATCCGGCCGCGCACCGGCCGGCGCCGCCCAAGCCGGAGTACGAGGCCGACCTCTCCTATCTCGGGACCTACGCCGAGGACCGCCAGGAGCAGCTCGACCGGCTCTTCCTCCAGCCGGCGCGGCGGCGCCCCGGCCTGCGCTTCCTCATCGGCGGCTCCATGTACCCGCAGGACTTCCCCTGGGGGGAGAACGTCTTCTACGTCCGCCACGTGCCGCCCGCCGAGCACCCGGCCTTCTACGGCTCCTCCGCCCTCACGCTCAACGTCACCCGCGCCGCCATGGCGAGCATGGGCTACTGCCCCTCGGGCCGGCTGTTCGAGGCCGCCGCCTGCGGCGCCCCCCTCCTCTCCGACGACTGGGAGGGGCTCGACCGCTTCTTCGAGCCCGGCCGCGAGATCCTGGTCGCCCGGACGACCGACGAGGCCCTGGAGGCGCTCGCCCTGCCGCGGGCCGACCTCGCGAGGATCGCCGCCGCGGCGCGCGAGCGGACCCTGGCGGAGCACACGGCGGAGCGCCGGGCGCGGGAGATGGTCGACCTCCTGGCCTCTCCTCCCGATCCGAAGCTCCTGGAGCCGGAGCCGGTGCCGGATCTCGCCACCGCTTTCTCTCGCGGCGGGGGAGCCTGAGCCATGTGGGGGATCGTGCCCGCCGCCGGCATGGGGAGCCGGATCCAGCCCCTGGCCTTCTCCAAGGAGCTGCTGCCCGTGGGGAGCCGGCTGGACGCCGGGACCGAGCGGCCGAAGGCGGTCTCCGAGTACCTCCTGGAGCGCATGCTCCGGGCCGGGGCGGACAAGATCTGCATCGCCGTCTCGCCCGGCAAGAGCGACATCATGGAGTACTACGGCGGCGGCTTCGGGGGGGTCCCCCTCTGCTACGTGGTGCAGCCCGAGCCCCGGGGCCTCTGCGACGCGATCTTCCGCGCCCTCCCCCTGATCGGCCCGGCGGAGCAGGTGCTGGTGGGGCTGCCGGACACCGTCTGGTTCCCCGAGGACGGCCTGGCGCGGCTGCCGGCCGATGTCCTCTCCTTCCTGCTCTTCCCCGTCCTGCGGCCGGAGCTCTTCGATGCCGTCGTCACCGACCCGGCGGGCCGGGTGATCGAGATCCAGGTCAAGCAGCCGGGCGCCTCCTCGACCTGGATCTGGGGGGCGTTCCGGATGCCGGCGCGGGTCCTCCGGGCGCTCCACGACCTCTGGCAGGAGCGGGGCCGGGAGGATCTCTACATCGGCACCCTGGTCAACGCCTATCTCGCCCGGGGTGGGGAGGCGCGGGCCGTCCGCGCCGGGGAATCTTATGTGGACGTGGGGACGCTCGGCGGCTACCGGGAGGCGATCGGCCTCCTCGGAGCGCGGCGGGAGCCGGAGCCCGAGCGAGAGCCGCTGCGGCGGGAGGAGCTGACGTGGTCGAAGCGGTGATGCTGTGGAACGAGCCCAATAACCTCTCTCACTGGGATTTCGAGCTCGATCCCGGCTGGAAGACCTTCGCCGGGATGGCGACCCTGGCGGCCGACGCCGTGCGGGCCGAGAGCCCGCGCCTCCCCCGGGTCCTGGGCGGTATCTCGCCGATCGACCCCAGCTTCATCCAGAACATGGCCGACCAGGGGGTGCTCGACCATGTCGACGTGGTGGCGGTGCACGGCTTCCCCCTCGACTGGAATCACTGGCAGATCCAGGCCTGGCCGGAGCGGCTGGCCGAGATCCGGGCCCTGACCCGGCTCCCGGTCTGGGTGACCGAGGTCGGGGTCTCGACTTTCGGCGCCGAGGAGGTGCAGGAGTTCGGTTTGCGGAAGACGGCCGAGCTGCTCTCGGGCCAGGTCCCCCGCATCCACTGGTACAGCCTCTTCGACCTCCCGCGCGCCTGGCCGGCCACGACCCGCCACCGGGAGGCCGAGGGCTCCTCCTACTACCGGCACTTCTACATGGGTCTCCTGCGGGAGGACGGCACCCCCAAGCTCGCCGCCCGGCACTTCGCCCAGTACGCCCCCGAGCTCGGCATCTGCCAGTGGTTCCACTTCGAGGACCACCGGCTGGAGGATGGCGTCCGCTGGCTGAAAGACCTCGGGGTCAAGCACCTGCGCACCGGCCTCTCCTGGGCCGACAGCTTCCGTCCCGGAGCCGACGCCTGGTTCGACCGCCAGATGGCGGCCCTCGACGGCTTCGACCTGACGATCACCTACTGCTTCACCCCCGAGCACGAGGGGGTGCGCCCGCACCATACCAGCCCGCCGCGGAACCCCGAGGCTTTCGCCGAGTTCTGCGGCCGGATGACAAGGCGGTATGCCGCGTGAGCCGGGCTTGTTTCCGGGGTTCCCGAGGTTCCTCCTCCTCGCCGCCCATCCCGACGACGAGACGATCGGCGCCGGGGCGCTGCTCGGCCGCTCCCAGCCCCAGGCGGTGATCCACGTCACCGACGGCGCCCCCCGCGATCTCGCCTGGGCGCCCGCCGCGAACGGCGACCGGGAGGGGTATGCCCGCGAGAGGCGCCGCGAGCTGGAAGCCGCGATGGCCCTCGCGGGGGTGCCGGCGGAGCGCCTGGTGAGCCTGGGGATCGTGGATCAGGAGGCGGTGCTCGATCTGCCTGGCCTGGCGGAGAGGCTCGCCGGGATCTTCTCGGACCTCGCGTCGGAGCGGGTCCTCACCGTCGCCTATGAGGGGGGGCACCCGGACCACGACGCCGTCGCCTTCGCCGCCCACGCCGCGGCCGAGCTGCTGCGCCGGCGGGGGAGGGGGGCGCCGGAGCTGTGGGAGATGGCGCTCTATCATGCTGGGGCGGAGGCGGGGGAGGGGGGAATAGTGACGGGTAGGTTCCTGGCCCTCACCCCCCAACCCCCTCTCCCGGCCCCCCACCCTTCCCCCGGGAGAGGGGGAGACTCCGAACAGCACCCACCTTCCCATCGTCATCCTGAGCGCAGCGAAGTCGAGCTGCCCCTCTCGCCCGCCGAAGCGGAGTTGAAGCGCCGGATGATCGCCGCCTTCGTCACCCAGGAGGAGACCCTCCGCCCCTTCCTCCCCCCGCGTCCCGAGCGCTTCCGGCCCGCCCCGGCCTACCGCTTCACCGAGCCGCCGCACCCCGGCCCCCTTCAGTACGAGGTCTGGGCTTTCCCCATGGACGGTGCCAGGTGGCGCCGCCATGCCCGCCAGGCGCTCCGCGCCCTCGATCTGCCGGAGGGCTCCGACCTCTGAAGACCCTCACCGTCCTCTCCGTGGCCTTCCCCTTAGCCCCGGTCGGCCCCGACTGCGTGGGCGGGGCGGAGCGAATTCTGACCCTCCTCGACCGCGCCCTGGTCGCCGCCGGCCACCGCTCGGTCGTCGTCGCCTGCGCGGGCTCGGAAGTCGAAGGGACCCTCCTCGCCACCCCGCTCCCCGCCGGTCCCTTGGACGATCCGGCCGCCCGGGAACAGGCGCACGCGGCGACCCGCGCCGCCATCGCCGACGCCCTAAGCCGCTTCCGGGTCGACGTCCTCCACTTCCACGGCATCGACTTCGACTCCTATCTCCCACCCGCCGGCCCGCCGGCCCTCGTCACCCTCCACCTGCCCCCCTCCTGGTACTCGGCAGCCGCCCTCCACGTGGGGCGCCCCCGCACCTTCCTGCACTGCGTCTCCGCCGTCCAGCGCCGCTCCTGTCCGCCCGGCCTGCCGCTCCTGGGAGACGTCCCCAACGGGGTCGACCTCGAGGTCTTCCGTCCCTGTCGCGCCGGGGGGAAACGGGACTTCGCCTTAGCTCTCGGCCGGATCTGCCCGGAGAAGGGCCTCCACCTCGCCTTCGACGCCGCCGCCCGCGCCGGCTTCCCCCTCCTCCTGGGCGGCCAGGTCTTCCCCTATCCCGACCACCAGCGCTACTTCGAGGAGGAGATCGCGCCCCGTCTCGTCCCCCCCAGCCGCCTCCTCGGCCCCCTGCCGCTGGCGCGGAAGCGCCGCCTTTTGGCCGCCGCCCGCTGCCTCCTCGTCCCCAGCCTCGCCCCCGAGACCAGCTCGCTCGTCGCCATGGAGGCTCTGGCCTCCGGCACCCCGGTGATCGCCTTTCCCGCCGGCGCCCTCCCCGAGATCGTTGAACCCGGGCGGACCGGCTTCCTGGTCGCGGACGTCGAGGCCATGGCGGCGGCTATCGGCGAGGTCGACCGGATCGACCCCGGGGAGTGCCGCCGGGCCGCCGAGGAGCGCTTCTCCGCCAGCCGCATGATCGGCGGCTACTTCGACCTCTATCTGCGGCTCTCCCCTTCGTGCCGGTGATATGCAGGTAGAGCGGGGCGGCCTCGACCTCCTCCAAGCCGTCCGCGAGGACTGGTCCGCCCTCTGCGACCGCGCCCCCCGGATCACCCCCTTCCAGCGCCCCGAGTGGCTCCTCCCCTACGCCCGCGCCTTCCCGCTCCAGGACCCCTGGAATCTTGCCGTCCACGACAACGGCCGGCTCGCCGGTCTCCTGCCGCTCTTCCTCTACCCGAACGGCCCCGACCGCACCCTGGCGCCCCTGGGGGCCGGGATCTCCGACTACCTGGATGCGATCCTGGAACCCGGGAGCGAGCCCGCCATCCTCGACGCCCTCTGGGCCTTCCTTGAAGCCCGCCGCGACGGCTGGGACCTCTGCGACTGGGAGCAGGTGCCAGCCGAGTCGCCGCTCGTCCGCCACCCCGCGCCCACCGCCGGCTTCCGGGACGAGACCCTCCCCGGCGATCCCTGCCCGGTCCTCTCGCTTCCCGGCCGGGTCGAGGATCTGGGCGAGGTGGTTCCCACCCGCCAGCTCGCGAACCTCCGCAAATTCCGCCGCAAGGCCGAGACCCTGGGCTCCCTCGTCCTCGACCGGGCGGATGCGGCGACCTGGGAGGAGCAGCTCGACGCTCTCTT
>JAXDLD010000467.1:0-8215 GCA_034666805.1 Acidobacteriota bacterium | reverse complement strand
ACCTGTGTGCCTGGTTCCTCCACGAGCGCGCCAAGGTAGACCCTAGTGGAATGCGGAGTTATCTCAGAGAAGAGCTCTTCGAACATCTGGGGGAGCCAGGCTGGGACGAGGTCGGTATTCTTCTCCTTCGCATCCGTGCGGACGAGACCGGCCAGGAGGGGCACTTCGAGCTGCTGCGCTGGCTCGATCTGGCGGACCGGAGCCAGGCGGTTCTCTTCGTCACCGCCGTCACAGGCCGCGAACTGCCGTTCACCGATACGGAACGGCGGGGCTACCTTCCGGCAGTGGTCGCTTGTGCGCTCGTCCATCCAGATAGGGATTTCGGCGATGCTCTTGCGAAGGTTCCTGAGTGGAAGGAAGCGGGGGCCTTGGTAAGTCGGCTTTTCGAAGGAGGAAGCGCCAAGGTTGCCTGGGATTGGCTCGAAGCGGCCTCTGCCTCCCGAGCGCCATTGCCGGAGGATATGCGGAGGAGGTGGCTCGATCCGCCTGACGACCTGAGTTGGTCTCCTCGCTACGGCCCTACCGAGGCCCGCGCTCATTCCCTGCTCCGCCTGCTCAACCTGACGGGTTGGGTCGAAGCTGAAAGCTCCCTCAATCCGATTGCCGACCCTGCGCTTACGGAACGATTGGCGAATTGGTTGGAAGCGCAACTGAAACAGGAGCCGCAACTCCTCTGGGTGAGGGAAAGCGAGGAGCAGACCGATCTTCCGGTCTCGACCTTCACGGCTTTGGAGCTGGAAGTCTTGCTCCCCGACCGTGGACCGCTCTGGAGAAGTAGTACCAGAAGCCTGCCTCTGGATGCTCTAATCCTTCAGGGTGAGGGTGGAGACGATGAGTCCTGGTTCGGATTCAGCCAGGCTGCTGTCGTACTAGCTATCTCTCCAGGTGAGCTGATTCTCCCCAGATCTCGGCTTTCCTTGGTCGTCTATCAGTGCGTGCTGTTGGTAGAGAGCGCGGCCGGAGGTCGCGCTCTCGAAAATTGGTCGCTGTCGCGGTCGCTGTCGCTGTCGCGGTCGCTGTCGCGGTCGCTGTCGCGGTCGCTGTCGCGGTCGCTACCTTTGACCGATCCCACGAGAGAGAGCTTCGAGCTTTTTTTGCGAGAAGCGGGGGATCGAGTCGAGATCCCAGAGGCGCCCTTCTCCGCCCTCGGGCGCTTCGGATACCGCTTCGCCGCCCTCGATTGGTTCCGCGAGCAGATCGAGGAGCCCGAGAAACGGGAACTCCGCGGCCTGCGTGCCGGAGCACCGCTCCCCCGAGAGCTGGGCCTCCTTGACGAAGTCGGCCTACCGCTCCCGAGCCACCCTCGCGCGGCCTGGGGGAGGCTCGCGACGTGGCTCGCCGACGACGAGGCCATCCTGGCCTTCACCTTCCCGGAAGGGCTCCCGGCGAAGATCGATATTCTCAGGACCGACTTGGCGCAGCTAAGGAAACAGTCCTGGTCCCCTCTAGCCGGAGTCCAGGCTCTCCTGACAGACTGGCCGCGAAAAGAGCGCGAGCGGCCCTACACGCTAGAAGCTGCCGATCGAGAGCTGCGCGTAGCTTGTGAGAGGGCGTTAGAAGATCTCAGGAAATAGCAGGCGGCTCGATCTTCACATCGAGATCCCGGTTCTGAGGCACCGGAGCCGGTCGCTCGAATCCTCCGGAACCTCCTCGAACGCCAGCCAGAAATCCTCCGGCCATTCTGGGGCCTGCACCGGGCTCGTCACTGCACCTGCTCCTTGGTCTTCAAGAACTTCAAATCCGGCCACTCCTCCCCCGTGGTCTTCAGATGCCACGAGTTCCGGGCCAAAAACACCGGGGAGCCGTTGTGGTCCTCGGCCATGCTCCCCTGGTTGGCGTTGCCGAACTTCTTCAGGAGCCGGTGGTCCTCGGAGTCGACCCAGCGGGCGGCGTGGATCGAGGTGCCTTCGAAGTGGACGGGGACGTCGTACTCGGTGCGGATGCGGTCGGCCAGGACGTCGAACTGGAGGGCGCCGGCCACTCCGACGATCCAATCCGTCCCCAGGAGCGGCTTGAAGACCTGCGCCGCTCCCTCTTCCGCGAGTTGGAGGAGGGCCTTCCCCAAGTGCTTGGCCCGCATGGGGTCCTCGGGACGGACCTTGCGCAGGAGCTCGGGGGCGAAGCTCGGGATGCCGGTGAAGCGCAGCTCCTCGCCTTCGGTCAGGGCGTCGCCGATCCGCAGGTTCCCATGGTTGGGGAGCCCGAGGATGTCGCCGGCCCAGGCCTCCTCGGCGAGCTCGCGCTCCTGGGCCAGGAAGAGGAGCGGGTTGTGGACCGTCATCGTCTTTCCCGTCCGCACGTGGAAGAGCTTCATGCCGCGGCGGAAGCGGCCCGAGCAGAGCCGTACGAAGGCCACCCGGTCGCGGTGCTTGGGGTCCATGTTCGCCTGGATCTTGAAGACGAAGCCGGTGACCGGCTCCTCCTCGGGATCGACCGTCCGCTCGAGGGCCGGCTGCGGCCGCGGCGGGGGAGCGAGGGCAACCAGGCCGTCGAGCAGGTCCTTGACCCCGAAGTTGTTGATCGCGCTGCCGAAGAAGACCGGCGTCCGGTGCCCCTCGCGGTAGGCCGTGAGGTCGAAGGGGGGGCAGAGGGCGCGCACCATCTCGACCTCCTCCCGGAGCTGGGCCAGGGCATCGGCCGGGAGCGCCGCTTCGAGCCGGGGGTCGAGGAGGCCTTGAAAGACCTCCGCCTTGCGCGCCACGTCCCGGCGCGAGCGGTCGAGGAGGAGGAGGCGGTCGTGGAGGAGGTCGTAGCAGCCGAGGAAGCGCTGCCCCATGCCGATCGGCCAGGTGGCGGGGGTGACGTCCAACTGCAGCGTCGTCTCGATCTCCCCCAGGAGCTCGAAGGGCTCGCGCCCCTCGCGGTCGAGCTTGTTGATGAAGGTGATGATGGGGACGTCGCGCAGGCGGCAGACCTCGAAGAGCTTCTTGGTCTGCTCCTCGATCCCCTTGGCCGCGTCGATCACCATCACCGCCGAGTCGACGGCGGTGAGCGTCCGGTAGGTGTCCTCGCTGAAGTCTTCGTGACCGGGGGTGTCGAGGAGGTTGAAGGTGCAGCCGGCATAGTCGAAGGTCATCACCGAGGCAGTGACCGAGATGCCGCGCTCGCGCTCGACCTTCATCCAGTCCGAGCGCGCCCGCCGCGCGTCGCCGCGCGCCTTGACCGCCCCGGCGAGCTGGATGGCGCCCCCGAAGAGCAGGAGCTTCTCGGTGAGTGTCGTCTTCCCCGCGTCCGGATGCGAGATGATGGCGAAGGTCCGCCGGCGCTCGATGGGGGAAGGAGAATCGTCGTGTCCGTTGTCCATGGTCGAGAAGTCCGGGCTCCGCTCCACCCGGCGCGCCGGGGCGCCGCCTGTCCAGGGGAGTTGCGAGTGGGAGTCGCGGAGGCAGGGGCCTCCAGGTCGCACAACAATGGGGGAAGGGTAGCAGATTCCTCAGGATGGAACATTTGCTCCCTGCCGGAGGAGCCGCGTATTCTTTCCTGGAGGGCGTCGACATGCGCGAAACGATGTGGCTCGCGAGGCCCCACCCGGGCATGAATGCCCGGGCTATGAGTTGCGCCGGATAAATCCGGCTTCGCCATGACGAGACATCCTCTCCTTTTCGCCAAGCCGGATTCATCCGGCGCAACTCATAGCCCGGAGATTCATCTCCGGGCGAAGGTCCTATCGAGGCCCCTCCTTCTCGCCCTCCTGGCCCTCGGCCTCGTCCTGCCACCTCTCCCGGCCAGCGCCGCGGTCGTCCCCGACCCCTCTCCCGACCTCTCCCACCGCTTCGGGGTCTACGCCTGGGGCTTCGACACCTCGTCCTACCCGGCGGGGGCGGTCTCGCCGGATCGGCTCAACTGGGCCGCCGACAAGGTGGCGCGGACGGGCAGCCGGACGATCCGGGTCTATCTCGGGGCGCGGGACGACTACAGGGTCAACCCGGCCGGGCTCCCAGCGGACGACCTCTATCTCGCCCGCCTGGTGGCCGGCCCCGGCTTTCCCGGAGCGGGCGCGGGGACGGCCTACGACCGGCTCTTCCTGGACTCCCGGTTCGACACCTATCTCCTGACCGTCTACTCGCCGGGCGACGACCTCGGCAACTGGCTGGACGGTTTCACCGCCGAGGAGGCCGCCCTCGAGCGGACCCAGATCGCCCGCTTGGGCGACCTCCTCCTCGACCGCTACCCGGTGAAGACCTTCATCCTCTTGAACTGGGAGGGGGACAACGCCCTCTCCGGCCACCTCGACGACCGCCAGGCCTGGGACGGCTTCGCCTCCTGGACCGCCGCCCGCGCCGCCGGGGTGCGGGACGCCCAGGCGCGCCATCCTGGAGCGACCGAGCGGCTCTTCTCCGGGCTCGAGTTCAACCGCCTGCGCCGGGACGGCGTCTGGTGCGGGGCGGACGAGAGCCTCGACCACCGCTGCGTCGTCGACTCCGTGGCCCCGGGGGCCGATGTCGACTACTACTCCTATTCCGCCTGGGAGACCCTCTCCGCCAAGCAGCGGGACCCCGCCGTGGCCCTCAAGGACGAGCTCCGGGCGGACCTCGGCCACGCCCTGGCCCTCGTGCGGAAGGCCCGGCCGGAGGTCACGCCCTCCCGTTTCCTCCTGGGGGAGGCCGGCTTCGCCCGCACCACCCCGCGCTACGGGGAGTGCCGGGCCGCCGCCGACCTCCGGGAGCTCGCCGACGCCGTGGTCGGGAGCGCGGGGGAGCCGGCGTTCGGGGTCTCCTACGTCGTCGTCTGGCAGGTGCTCGACAACGCTCCCGGGGAGGGCGGCACCCCGCAGTCCTTCGGCCTCTACCGGAGCGACGGCGGCCCCACCGTCCCCGGGGTCACCTTCCGTTCCCTCCTCGCCGGCACCCGACGCCCTCTCCCGGCCGGCTGCCCGCGCCTTGCCGACTGTCCCGGCAATCCGGACAATAGCTGCGGGGCAACGGACCGGACGGCGCCCTGGAGGCCCCCGTCCTATCTCCTGGCCGGGGATCTCCTCTCCCTCGCCGGCGAGGGCTTCTCGGCCTCGGGCAACACCGTCCACATCGCCCAGGGGAAGCGCCGCTTCACCGTCCAGGCCGACGGACTGCCCGGCTGGCGTGAGTCGCCGGAGCGGATCGACTTCCGGCTCCCCAGGAACCTCCCGCCCGGCGAGATCCTCCTCTGGGTCACCGACGCCCGCGGCCTCGACTCGAACGGCGAAATCCTGACCGTCGTCCCCCGGCCCGAGCGCTGGCGGCCGGACCCCTCGAACTAGGCCGCCCACGTTTCCCCTCACCTCCCCGGTTTTCGCCTCCTACGTTCTTCACTCCCCTCTCCCGGAGGTCGGGTGGGCGGGTCGGGAGAGGGGCCGGGGTGAGGGGCGCCCACTGAAACTCTTTCCTTCCTCCCGGCGTAGTCCCGGGTGCATGAGAAGGAGAACGCCATGTCGACCTTGAGCTCCCTCCCCGCGGATCTCCGCTTCGCCGCCAGGAACCTCGCCAAGCAGCCCGGTCTCGCGGCGGTCGCCGTCCTCACCCTGGCCCTGGGGATCGGTGCCAACACGGCGCTCTTCAGCGTCATCGACAGCGTCCTCCTCACCCCGCCCCCCTTCCACGAGCCCGGCCGGCTGGTCGTCGCCTGGGGCTCGAACCCCGAGCTCGCGCGGGCGGTGGGACTGCCGGACAAGATCCCGATCTCGAACGCCGACTTCTACGACTGGCAGGGCGGCACCCGCTCCTTCGCCCACCTGGCGATGCTGCGCGGCGACCGGGTCAATCTCACGGGGCAGGGGGAGCCCGAGCAGCTCGGCACCGTGCGGGTCTCGGGCGACTTCTTCACCGTCCTCGGCACTCCCGCCGCTCTCGGCCGCACCCTCCAGCCGGCCGACGACCGGCTGGGCAAGCCGACCACCGTGGTCCTCTCCCACCCCTTCTGGCAGCGCAAGTTCGGCGGCGACCCCCGGGTGATCGGGCGGACGGTGTCGCTCTCCGGCAACCCGATGACCGTCGTCGGCGTCATGCCCCCGCCCTTCCTCTTCCCCCGGGCCGGCGAGATGCCCGCCGGCTTCGGCTTCACCGATGCGCCGGACATCTGGCTGCCCCAGGGGCTCACCGCCGAAGAGCGGCAGAACCGCGGCAGCCACAACGCCATCGCCATCGGCCGCTTGCGGCCCGGGGCGACGGTCGCCGGGGCGGACGCGGAGCTGAAGACGGTCGCCGCCCGCATCGCCCAGGCCCACCCCGACACCAACAAGGGCTGGAGCGCGCGGGTCCTCACCATGAGCGAGCAGCGGGGGGGCGACATCCGCCCGGCCCTCCTCGTCCTCTGGGCGGCGGTGGGCTGCGTCCTCCTGATCGCCTGCGCCAATGTGGCGAGCCTGCTCCTCGCCCGCGCCGCCGCCCGCCAGCGGGAGATCGCTCTGCGCACCGCGATCGGCGCCGGTCGCGGCCGGCTGATCGCCCAGCTCCTGACCGAGAGCGGCCTCCTCGCCTTCCTGGGCGGCGCGCTCGGGATCGCCTTCGCCGCGGCGGGCCTCCGCGCCTTCGCCGCCTTCCTCCCGGCGGGGGTGGCCGGCGCCGGCAGCCTGTCCCTCTCCGGCCGGGTGCTCGCCTGGACCGCCCTCCTCTGTCTCGCCACCTGCATCCTGGCCGGCCTCGCCCCGGCCCTCCAGCTCACCCGGCCCGACCTCTCCTCCTCGCTCCGCGAAGGGAGCCGGGGGAGCGCCGGGGCCGGCCGCAGCCGCCGGACCCAGCGGGGCCTGGTGGTGGCCGAGGTCGCCCTCGCCGTCGTCCTCCTGGTCGGCGCCGGGCTCCTCCTGCGGAGCTTCGGCCAGCTCTTGAGCGTCAACCCCGGCTTCAAGGCCGCGCACGTCCTCTCTTTCGAGATCGACCTGCCGGAGGACCGTTACACCAAGCCGCAGCGGGCGGCCTTCTTCGATCGCCTCCTCGACCGGCTCAAGGCTCTGCCGGGGGTGACGGCGGTCGGTGCCGTCTCCGGCCTGCCGATGGGGGGCGAGGACATCAACAGCCTCACCCTCGAAGGTCGCCCGCGCCCCACCGCGGACAAGCCCTACCTCGCCGATTCGCGCCAGGCGACCCTGGGCTACTTCGAGACCATGGGAATCCCGCTCCGCCGGGGCCGTCTCTTCGCCGCCACCGACACCCGGGAGGCTCCGAAGGTGGCGGTCGTCGACGAGGTCCTGGCGCGCACCTTCTGGCCTGGGGAGAGCCCGATCGGCAAGCGCTTCAAGAACGGCGGGCCGAAGGACAAGGACCCCTGGATCACGGTGATCGGGGTAGTGGGGAGCGTCCGCAACTCGGGGCTCCACGTCGAGCCCCGGCCCCAGATGTACCGGCCCGAGGAGCAGGCCTCCTCGGCGGGCATGGCGGTCGTCCTGCGCACCGCCTCCGGCGACCCCGAGAGCCTCGCCGCCGCGGCTCGCGCCGCCGTCCACGAGGTCGACCGCGACCAGCCGGTCTCGAACGTCAAGACCCTGGACCAGGTGGTCGCCGAATCCGTTGCCGGCCGCCGCTTCAACCTCCTCCTCCTGGGCCTCTTCGCCGCCCTCGCCCTCACCCTCTCCGGGGTCGGCATCTACGGCGTCACCGCCTACTCGGTCGTCCAGCGCACCCGGGAGATGGGCCTCCGGATGGCCCTGGGCTCCCAGGCCGGCCAGGTGCTCCGGCTGGTGGTGGGGGAGGCCGGCCTCCTCGCCGGCACCGGCGTCCTCCTCGGGCTCCTCGCGGCCTTCGGCCTCACGAGGGTGATGTCTTCCCTCCTCTACGGCGTCGGCTCGACCGACCCCGCGACCTTCGCTGCGGTCGCCCTCGGGCTCCTCTTGATCGCCCTAGCCGCCGCCTGCCTGCCGGGCCTGCGGGCGACCCGGGTCGATCCCATGGTGGCGCTCCGGGGCGAGTAGGAGAGATCACAGCCGAAGGCGCTCGACCCGATCGCGGAGGAGGGGGCAGACGGAGTGGAGGCGGGCGGGGGTGGTGGGCATGGCGGGAGGAGATTGTACTTCGCCTTCGGCGCTGGGCCTCCAGGATGTCCTGCCCCTCCTGCGGTACACTTGACCCATGGAAGCCGCCATGACCGCGATCGAGACGACCGGAATGGTCGACGAGCAGCATCGGCTGAGGCTAGACGAGATCCTGCCGCTAGCCGGCCCGATGCGCGTGCGCGTCATCGTGCTGTATCCCCTGCCGGAGGAACAGGAGGAACCGGGGGAAGAGGAATGGCTGCGAGCCATGGCTCG
>JAXDLD010000466.1:0-2511 GCA_034666805.1 Acidobacteriota bacterium | reverse complement strand
CGCCACCACCTACCACGCGACCGCCCCGGACGGGCGAGCCGTGGTCGTCGAAGTGATGTCCCGGGCCATGGCCGCCGACCCCGCCGCGGCCGAGCGCTTCCACGCCGAGGTCGAGAGGCTCTCCGCCCTCGACCATCCCCACCTCATCCGTTACCTGGACAGCGGCGAGGACGGGGGCCGGCTCTACGTCGTCCGCGAGCCCTGGGACTGCCCGGCGCTCGCCGATCTCCTCCGCGAGCGCCGCCCCTCGGTCCAGGAGTCGCTCACGGCCTTCAAGGGGATACTGAAGGGGCTCGGCCAGCTCCACCAGCGGGGGATGGTCCACCGCGACCTGAACCCCACGACCGTCTTCGTCTCCCCCGACTTCTCCCAGGTCAAGCTGGCGGGATTCGGTCTCGGCAAGGGCGAGGCGCTCTCCGGGACGACGGGGACCCTCTCGACGGGCGAGGTGAGTCTCGCCAACATTTATTACCTGTCGCCGGAGCAGGCGGAAGGGAAGCCGTCCGACGCCCGCTCGGACCTCTACTCGGCCGGCGTCCTCTTCCACCAGCTCTTGACCGGCCGCGCCCCGAGCGCCAAGTTCGGCCTCCCGAGCCAGCTCAACCCGGAGCTGCCGCCCGAGGTCGACACCCTGGTTTTAAAGTGCCTGGCCCGGCGGCCGGAGGACCGCTACTCGAACGTCCCCCACCTCCTGGGCGACCTCGCCCGCCTGGAGGAGACCCTTCGACTCCGCCTCCTCTCCCAGATCCAGGGGATCTCGCGCTCGACCTCCCGCCTGCTCGGCCAGGGAGGCGGCCCGGGGGAAGGGACGGAGAAGAAGAGCCCAGCCCTCCTCTGGGTGGGGATCGCGGTGGTGGTCGTCGTGGTGGCGGTGGTGGTTTTCTTCTTGCTGCATCATTGAGCTCGTGCCGCCGGGCACCTCGGCGCTCTAGAGAGAGGGGGCCGTTTCAGCGATCTCTTATCCGCGAGTTGCTATTTCAGCATTTATCACGCTAAGGTCGGGCTTCGCTCGGCCCGCTTCGACGGGCTACTACTGACCAAGAAAAGGAGCTCACCATGGAGCGAACCAAAGTCACCTCGAAGTTCCGCCTTGCCATCGCCTTGACCGGCGTCCTCGGAGCCAGCAGCCTCGCCTTCGCCGCCACCACCCCGACCGCCACACCGGCGTCCTCGTCCGGCCTGGGAGCGGCCCCCGCCGCCAAGTGCGTCCCCGACCCGAACCCGATCTGCTACCAGATCTTCGCCCCGGTGACCTGCAACAACGGCAAGACCTACACCAACCAGTGCTACGCCGACGCGGACTGCGCGAAGGGCTGCGTGCCCGCCGCGCAGTAGCCCGGCCCTTTCCCGGGGCCCCGCGAGCCGGGGCACCGGACCTCTCTCCAACATTCGGCTACACTACCCCGATGGCAGATCTCAAAGGCAAGACCCTGTTCATCACCGGTGGCAGCCGCGGCATCGGCCTGGCGATCGCTCTCCGCGCCGCGGCCGACGGCGCCAACGTCGCCATCGCCGCCAAGACGGCCGAGCCCAACCCCAAGCTTCCGGGGACGATCCATACCGCCGCCCAGGAGGTCGAGGCGGCGGGCGGCAAAGCCCTGCCGCTCCAGCTCGACATCCGGGACGAGGAGCAGATCCGGGCCGGGATCGCGCGCACGGTCGAGACCTTCGGCGGGCTCGACATCCTGGTCAACAACGCGAGCGCTATCTTCCTGGCCGGCACGCTCGACACCCCCATGAAGCGCTTCGACCTCATGTGGTCGGTCAACGGCCGCGGCACCTTCGCCTGCTCGCAGGCCGCGATCCCCCACCTCAAGCGCTCGGCCAACCCGCACATCTTGAACCTCTCGCCGCCCCTCAACTTGAATCCCAAGTGGTTCGCCAATCACTGCGCCTACACCATGGCCAAGTACGGCATGAGCCTCGCCGTCCTGGGGATGGCGGCCGAGTGGAAGAACGACGGCATCGCCGTCAACGCCCTCTGGCCGCGCACCGCCATCGCCACCGCCGCCCTCGCCATGCTGGGGGGCGCTGTGCGGCCGGAGCACTGCCGGAAACCCGAGATCGTCGCCGACGCGGCGCACGTCATCCTCAGCCGGGACAGCCGCTGCTGCACGGGGAACTTCTACATCGACGACGAGGTGCTGGCGTCGGCCGGGGTGACGGACCTCGACCGCTACGCCGTGCAGCCCGGGGCGCCGCTGTTCCAGGATTTCTTCGTGGATTGAAGAGAACATCTCGACAACGTCATCCTCTAGACAGCGTCATCCTGAGGGCGAGCTCCGCGAGCCGGAAGGATCTGGGCGGGGGAAAGGAGAGCGCAAGGGTGGAAGCTCCCCCGCCCAGATCCTTCAGTCGCTAAGGCTCCTTCAGGATGACAGGGATGAGAGAGGCGGGTGCAGGCCAAACGCCCCGCGGGAAGTCTTTCGCGCCGCAATCTGTTCACGTGAGGCAGATGGGGAGTAGCTACCCGGGGGCCTTCCCGGGTCGGCGGGCCGTCAGCACGGAGAA
>JAXDLD010000465.1:0-4397 GCA_034666805.1 Acidobacteriota bacterium | reverse complement strand
ACGATCGACAGCTTGAAGCACTGGCTCGAGGTCTCATAGGGCGGCCCCCCGACACCTCCGGCGGCGATAATATCAAAGCTCCGGCTCCCAGGAGGCCCCCATGCCCGACCGCTCCCCCCGCCCGACTCCGCCTCGCCCCCCCGCCCTCCTCTGGGCGTTCTTCCTCGTTATCGTTTGTATTGTCCCCCTCCCCCTCCCCCTCCACGCCGCGCCGCCGGGATCGCCAGCCAGCGGGTTCGTCGAGGTGCCGGGGGGGAAGCTCTACTACGAGGTGATGGGAGAGGGGCCGGCGCTGGTCCTCGTCCACGACGGCCTGCTGCACAGCGTCACCTGGGACCGGCAGTTCCCCGTCTTCGCGGAGGTCTACCGGACGATCCGCTACGACCGGCGCGGCTACGGCCGGTCGGAGACGACCACCCGGGACTTCTCGGCGGTCGACGACCTCCTGGCCGTCCTCGATGCCTTGAAGGTCGACCGGGCGGTCCTCGTCGGCTGCTCCTCTGGCGGCGGGCTCACCGTCGATTTCACCCTCGCCCACCCGGAGCGGGTCTCGGGGCTCGTGGTCGAAGGGGCGGTGATCTCCGGTCTCGACTTCTCCGGGCACTTCTATCGCCGGAACCTCGCCAACTTCCGTCCCTTCTTCAGCGACAAGGACGTGGCGAAGTCGATCGCCGCCTGGGCGACCGACCCTTATCTGACCGATCCCCAGAGCACCGCCGCGCGCCAGAAGCTCCGGGAGGTCTTGACCGCCCATCCGCACCAGGTGGACGGCTCGCTTCCGGACGGCAAGCCGGCGACCCGCCCGGCGGTCCGGCGGCTCGGGGAGATCCACGTCCCCACCCTGATCCTGGTCGGCGCCGCGGACATCCCCGATGTCCACGCCCATGCCGGCGCCCTCCAGGCCGGGATCGCCACCGCCCACCGCGAGATCCTCCCCGGCGCCGGCCACCTCGCCCATCTGGAGCAGCCGGAGCGCTTCGACGAGGTGGTCCTCGACTTCCTCCGCCCTGGGGACGAAGCCGCCCGCTACCTCGCCTCGCTCCAGGGCGACCGTGGCTTCGACTACGACCGCGCCCGGCACCTCTTCGACTACGATCCCAAGTCGCCGCTCGATGTCCGTGCATCGAAGACCGAGACGCGCGCGGGAGCGAAGGTGGTCGACCTCTCCTATGCCAGCCCTCTGGGTGGCCGGGTGCCGGCTTACCTCGTGCTGCCGGCGCCGCCGGAGGGAGGCGCCTCGGCGAAGCACCCGGCGGCGCTCTTCGTCCACCCCGGCCAGGGGGACCGCGGCACCTTTCTGGACGAGGCGGTCGGCCTCGCCGGCCGCGGCCTCGTCTCCTTGCTGATCGGGGCGCCCTCCACCCGGCCCGAGGCCAAGAAGGGCGGCGGCCCCTGGAACGGCGAGCGGGACAGGAAGGACTTCGTGCAGACCACCGTCGACGTGCGGCGGGGCTACGACCTCCTCGCCGCCCGCCCCGAGGTCGACCCCGTCCGGCTGGCCTACGTCGGCCACAGCCTGGGGGCGACGATCGGCGGCCCCCTCCTCGCCTTGGAGCCGCGGGTAAAGGCCTGGGTGCTGATGGCGGGCTTCGCGGCCCAGACCCGGGAGTGGGCGCGGAGCGGGAGCGTCGGGAGCATCGCCTTCCGTGCCCTCCTCCCGCCCGCCGAGCAGGAGCGCTACCTGGCGGCGCTGGCGCCCCTCGAGACCGTCCGCTTCCTGCCGCACGCGCCGCGCACCCCCATCCTCTTCCAGTTCGCGCGGCGCGATGAGTCCATCGCCGCCTGGGACGCGGCGCTCTACGTCCAGGCCACCCCCGGCCCCAAGGAGATCGTCTGGTACGAAACCGGCCACGCCTTCGACGCCGACGCCCGGGAGGACCGGGACGCCTGGCTCGTCCGGCAGCTCGGGCTGGCCGCGCCGCCCGCCTCCACCGCGCTCTTCAACCTGCGGAGCGGCTTCTGGATCAACCTCCACAACTTCCTGCACGGCCTCGCGCGCCGGAGCGAGGAGACTCCCGCGCCGGCCACGGGCGGGCCGCTGACCGCGGAGGAGCGGCGGGCCTGGGAGGGAGCGCGCGCCACCTACCAGCGCGAGTACGCTAAGCGCGACCTCCTCTTCGATCGCGAGATGGCGCGGATCAACACCGCCCTCGGCGCCGCGGGCGGCTCGCCGAGCCTCCCGGCCACGCTGCCGGCGCCGCTCGCCGCGGCCCTCGAAGCGGCGGCGCCGGTCTACCGGGCGCACTGGTGGCCGCAGCACGACGCCAGCAATCGCGCCTGGATCGCCGAGGTGACGCCGCGCCTGGAACGCTACGGCCCGGCGATCGCCAAGCGGCTCGCCCAGGCTTATCGGGTGGAGTGGCCGGCCGAACCGGTCCCGGTCGACGTGACGGTCGATGCCGGCCGTGTCGGCGCCTACACGACAGACGACCCCACGCACGTCACCCTGTCGAGCGTCGACCCCCGCGAGCACGGCGACTTCGGGCTCGAGACGCTCTTCCACGAGGCCTCGCACGGCTGGGACCAGAAGCTCATCGACGGCGTCGCGCAGGCCGCCGCCCACCGCGGCCGCCCGACCCCTGAGAACCTCTGGCACGCCATCCTCTTCTACACGGCGGGAGATGCCACCCGGAGCGCCCTGGCGGCAGGCGGGAACCCTAACTATGTCCCCTATGCCGTCCGCAACGGCGTCTACGATCGCGGCTGGCAGGACTACCGGCGTGCGATCGAGCGCGCCTGGCAGCCCTACCTGGACGGCAAGACCGACTTCGCGAGCGCCCTCCGTGCGGTGATCGATGCGCTTCCGGTTCCGAAGGAGACGCACTGAGCGTCTACGGCGTCGCCCCGGCCGGTCTCACCTCGTAGACCGTCTCTGTGTTCCGCTGCTCGTGCCTCTCCGTGTTGTTATAGAGCCTCCGATAGGCGGCAACCTGAATGGGCGGGACCGCGATCTCCTGGGCGAGGACGTGCCAGTGGACGCCCGCGTTGCAGGGCGGCGTCGTCTTCGAGCCCAGATAGCGGAAATCGAGGCGAGGCTCGCGCAGGGGGAGGAGGACCGTCGGGTCCATCTGGATCTCGTCCTTGTCGATGTTCTCCAGGATCTGCTCGAACGCCTGGTTGTTCGGCGCGCCCGGCACTTCGTTCATGAAGACCGCGATGACAGCCAGGTCCTTCTCGTCGTTGACGTTCTTGTGCAGGAGGTGGATCTCGAGGGCGAAGGACCGCGTGCCGATGCGGTGCTCGCTGGGGCTGTGGAAGTGGATCTCGTCCAGCCTGTACCTGGCCTGGCCGATGACGAGGAGGTTCTGGGAATCCGCGCCCGGCTTGGCCTCGATGGTGTAGTCGGTATGCTTGTTCGTGACCCGGAAAGCGGATCTCGTATAGTGCGTCTCGATCAGCGGCAGGGCTGCCCCCTGACTGAGAGAGAGCGACCGGGGGGACTGCGTCGGCCCGTTGCACTCACTGTAGGCTGGGCAGAGGAGGCCCCAGTCGGCCTGGTTCGCGTACGTCCAGGTGGGGCAGCTGTTGCTGGGGCGGGTGGTCTTGCAGCCGGCGAGCGCCAGGACGGCGAGCAGGGCGGGAACCGCGAAGGACGACAGACGTCTCGTCTTCATGGGGAGATCCTCTCTCCGCTCCGGGCGGAATGAAAGCGCTCTACGTGAGCGCCCATACTACCCCGAGGGCACCGGTTCTTGATTGCCTGCGGCGAGATCTTCACCGCGGCGGGCGCCTACGCTTTTGCGGCGGTGACGTTCTGATCCGCGGCGGGATCGTTCTTGTCTGGAGCGGTGCAGCTCTGTTCTGCGGCGGAGTCGTTCTTGTTTGAAGCGGTGCAGCTCTGTTTTGCGGCGGGATCGTTCTTGTTTGGAGCGGTGCAGCTCTGTCTTGCGGCGGAATGGTTCTTGTTTGGAGCGGTGCAGCTCTGATCCGCGGCGGAACGGTTCTGAACCGGAGCGGTGCAGTTCCATTCCGCGGCGGTTAGCCTCTGCTCCGCCGCGGAACGGATCTGCTCTCGCCCAAAACGGTTCTGCTCCGCCGCGGTCAGCATCTCAACCGCCCATAACCAGAGCTGCTCCGCTCCAGTCGTGTTCTCCACCGCGGCAAACCTGTGCCTGGCTGGGGCGGTGCGGTCGCAATCCGCTCCTTGCGCCGACCCTCCGGAGCCTGCCTGGCGCCCCCTGTGAGCAGCGATAGGATTTCACTGTGGACCCTGCAAATGCAGGGTCGAGAAGAGGTACTACCTTCAAGAGAGGGTAATAAAGAGGGTAATATCTCCGCATGCACTCCCGATTGTGGACCTGGAAGTCGCGGCCGAGTTACTGAAGGTGGGCGATATCCATGACGTCGAAGCCCAGGAGGATGAGGAAGACCTCGCGGCTTTCAGGGAGAGGGAGGGA
>JAXDLD010000464.1:0-6808 GCA_034666805.1 Acidobacteriota bacterium | reverse complement strand
CTGAAAATCAGGTGCACCAGAATACGGGATAGGGATTGTGGCATCTCCTCCGCCTTTCATGACCTCCGATAACGCGGCCCTTCAGGCCGCCTCTTCCACCTGCAACCCTGCCCCAGGGCGTTGCCCTGGGCTGAAGTAGTACAGCCCTTCGGGCCGGGTGCCACGTGGGCTCGTCGTGCGCGCCCCTCTGGGTGCCAGGTACTTGGCCTAGGTCGATCGAGTCCTGCTCATAGAGCGGCGGAGTACACGTCTCCGGCACATCGACGCCGAGCGCCTGCGCCACTCGCCTGGCACGGCGAACGGTGGCGGCAGGCATCCTATGCAAGACCGGCCATCCAGGCCAGAGAAGAGGGGCTCCAGTCCGGAGAAGGCTCTTCCGGTTGGGAGAAGCCTTCTCTTTCCTGGAGAAGGCTTCGCCAACTTGGAGGAGCCTTATTTTTTCTCGTGTAGCCTTATCCAAGCCGGGGACGCCTTATCTTTTTGGGCGTAGCCTTCTCCAAGCTGGGGAAGCCTTCGCCAGAGACAATCGCCCCTCTTGCCTTTCCGTGTCGCAGTTGTAATACACTAGTTCCAGCCAGCTCGCCGGAAGGCCGGATTCAGCGCAGCCTCCAGGGGCCGCCCAAGCGGGAGCTTTGTGCATTCGAGGGGTGAATGATTCAGCTCGAGGGGATCGCCAAGGTCTACGCCGACGGTATGGAGGCCCTCAAAGGGGTCTCGCTGCGGCTGGACGGCGGGATGTTCGGCCTCCTGGGTCCCAACGGGGCGGGCAAGACGACCTTCCTCTCGATCCTCGTGCTCGCCCTGGAGCCCACCGCCGGACGGCGGCTCTACGACGGGCTCGACCCGGCGGTGCGGCGGGAGCGATCCGAGATCCGCCGGTCGATCGGCTACCTCCCCCAGCACTACCATCCTTTAAGCCAGCTCACCGGCCGGGAGTATCTCCTGCACTGCGCCCGCCTTCGCCAGGTCCCCCTGCGGCGGACGGCCCTTCGCGAGCGGGTCGCGGAGCTGCTCTCTGCGGTCGGCCTGGAGCGGGCGGCGGACCGGCGCTCCGGCGAGTACTCGGGGGGCATGCAGCGCCGGCTGGGGATTGCCCAGGCGCTCGTCCACTCCCCCCGGCTCCTGGTGGTGGACGAGCCCACGGCCGGGCTCGACCCCGAGGAGCGGATCCGCTTCCGCGAGCTGGTCACCGGGGTGGCGGCGCGGACGACGGTGCTCCTCTCGACCCACATCGTGGAAGACGTCGAGGCGACCTGCCCCCGCCTGGGGGTGATCGCCGCCGGCCGGCTGCTCTTCGACGGCCCTCCCGGCGAGCTGCTGCGGCGGGCGGCGGGCCGGCTCTGGCGGGTGGGGCTCGACGCACCGCTCCCCACGGGCGCCGTCGAGGTCGCCCGGCGGGCGGACCCCCGGGGCGGGATCGAGCGGGTGGTCCACCACGACGGACCGCTCCCCGGCGGCACCCCGCGCCCGCCCACCCTGGAGGAGTCCTACGCCTCCTTCCTCGCCCTCCGCGGCACCGTCCTCGCTCCCGACACGGAGGCCGTGGCGTGAGGCTCGCCGCCGCTTTCGTCGCCCACGAGCTGCGGACCCAGGCGCGGTCGCTCCGCTTCCGGGTGCTCGCCGCCGCCTATGTCATCGCCGGTTCCGCCCCCGCCGCCCTCGCCGGGTCGCTCCGCCGCGACAGCGGGACGCCGCCCGGGGCCGCCACCTGTACCGGCGAGGTGATGGGGCTCCTGCCGCTCCTGACCGCGGTCCTCGCCTTCCTCCTCTCTTTAGACGCCATCTCCCGCGAGCGCGACCAGGGAGCCTGGTCGACGGTCGCCCTGGCCGGGATCTCGAGCTCCGGCTACCTGCTCCGCCGCTGGCTCGCCTTGCAGGTGGTCCTCCTGCCGCTCTCCCTCCTCCCCCACCTCGCCGCCGGTATTGTCGGTTTCGATGGCGTCGGCGCGCTCGCTTTCGGGCCGGTGCTCTACCCCTGGCTGATGGTGACGGCGCCGCTCACCCTCGCCTTCTCCGGCCTCGGTCTGGGGCTGGGCACGATCGCCGGCAGCGCCGGCAACGCGCTCCTCCTCGGGGCCATCGTCCTCTTCCTCGGCTCCTCCCTGGCGGACGCCGCGCTCGGAAGGCTCGGCATCCGCCTCAGCCCTGCCCTCGATGGGCTCAACGTAAGAGGGGTGAATTCCCTCATCAGCCGCCTCCAGCTCGCCTTGAATCCCAAGAACCCCTGGCACGGCGCCTTCCCGCGCGACGTGAGCGACGCGCCCTACGACGCCGGGGTGGCCGCCGAGCAGTACCTGACCCGGGCGGCCCTGCCTCTCGCCCTGGCGGCGCTCTGCCTGGGGGCGGCGGTGCTCTTCCTCCGCCGCTCCCGGCCGGACGTCCGGCCCTGGCGGATCCCCGCCGAACACCCGCTCCGCACCTTCCTCGCCGTCCTCTCCCGGCTGCGGGATCGGGCGCGTCCCGACCCGCGGCCGGCCCGGGCCGACCTCCTGGTCCTCGCCGTGGCGCTCCTCGTCGCGGCCGGCCTCGCCGCCGTCCCTCTCGGCCGGGCGCGCTCCTACGACACCCTCGCCCGGGCCCGCTACACCGCCGAGCGGGAAGGCGGTCCCGACCCCACGCCCACCGACCTGCTGCCCGGCCGCTGGCGCCTGGAAGGGAGGATCGGCCCCGGCCGGGCGGTCGACCTGACGGTGAGCGCCGAGATGCGGAACCTGGGGACGGCGCCCCAGAGCCACCTGGCCTGCGAGCTCAATCCCTACCTCCGGGTGCTGGCGGTCTCCTCCTCTGACGGACGGGTGACCGCCACGCGGCGCTGGGACCGGCTGGCGCTCGAGCTCCTGCCTCCCATCCCGCCGGGAGGCCGCCGCGAGCTGCGCTTCCGCCTCGCCGGGGAACCGGCGGAGGTCTCCTTCCACCTCCCCTACTCAGAGACCGGGTTCCAGGGGGCGTTCGGCCGCCAGCTCCACGCCCGCTTCGCCCGCGACCTCTCCGACCTCTCCCGCGCCTACCGCCGGCCCGCCCTCTCCCGGCGGCGGATCGACCTCGGGGCGGCCGACCTCGTCCCCCTCCCCCGCTACGAGACCTGGAAGCTCGGCTCCAACCTCGCCGTCCCCGAGATGGCCTTCCGGCCGCAGGCCGACCTCGCAATCGCGCTCACGACCGACGATGAGCTCTTCCTGGTCGACTCCTGCGGCGGGGTGGCGGCCGGCGGCCGGCTCGCCAGCCATTGCCGGCAGCCGCTGGCGGACCTGGCGATCGCGGGCGGCAGCTACCGCCGGATCACCTCCCCGGGGGCCGGGGTGACCGCGGCTGTGCTCCCGCTCCACGCGGCGCTCGGGGAGCGGCACTTGGGGTTCCTCGCCCGCGGCGCGGAACGCCTGGCGGAGGCGTGGCCGGGGCTCGGCGACCTGCGGCGGCTGGTGATCCTCGAGCAGCCGGACGAGAGCGCCCTCGACGTCGATGCCACCCAGCGACCGCTCTACGACTACTGGTACGAGCCCGGCACGGTCGAGGTGAAGGGCAATCTCGTGCGGTTGAAGGAGAGCGACCTGATCCAGAGCCGGCCCCTCGATCCCGACTCCCTCGTGGCGGAGCTGGTCGCCGGCCGGCTCGCCCGGCGGCGCCCCATCGCCGCCGGCGATGCCCTCCTCTTCCGCCATCTCTTCCGCGACCTCGCCCTCGAACGCCTGGGCAAGGGGCACCCAACCGGCGCCGCCTTCGGCCCGCTCCGCCCCGGTGAAGGGGGAATGGTCCACATCCCGCCGCCCGGCCCCAGGGAGCCCGGTCACTGGCTCTACTGGGGGCAGCGCTTCCCGGCCCTGGTGGCGGCCTTGGAGGCCCGCATGGGAGCGGAGGCCCTGCGCCGGGCCCTGGACGAGCTCCTCACCCGCGAGGACCCCCGCCCCGCCACCGCGGCGGAGCTCTACGCTCTCCTCCGGGCGCGGAGCGAGGTCCCGCTCGACCGCATGATCCAGGACTTCTTCGTCGCCGGCGCCCTCCCCTCTCCGGTCCTCGAGGAGGTCACCTTCCACCGCGCCGCCGACTCTTGGCGGGTGACCGGCCGCATGCGCAACGAGGGGGACGGCGAGGCCCTCTGCAAGGTGGTTTTAGTGACCGACCTCGGCCCCGTCGAGACCCTGGCCCGGGCCGGGGAGGGCGAGGCGGCGGCGTTCGCCTTCGTCACCCGCAACCGGCCGCAGGCGGTGCGGCTCGATCCCGACCGGGAGTGCCACCGGCTGATCCCCAACGGCGCGCCCAAGGACCAGGTCTACTTCGACAGGAGGGGGGGATGAGAGGCCTGAGACGTCGCCTGCGTTCGCTCCGCCTCACCCTGGAGCTCCTCCTCGGCCGGCGGCTCCTCCTCTTCGCCCTCTTGGACCTGACGATCGTGGGGGCCGGGCTGTTCTCGATGCTCCTCCAGCCCGAGGGGGCCGCGGATTCCCCCTACCTCTGGATGTTCCTCCTCCCCTGCCTGGCCCTCGGCCTGCCGGCGCTCGCCGGGATGGTCGACGTGGAGCGCCGGGCCGGCTGCCTGGACTTAGCCCTCTCCGCCCCCGCCGCCGAGGTCTACTTCCTGCGCCGGGCGGCGGCGGTCGGCGCGCTGATGGCGCTCCAGGGGGGGGCGGTGATGCTCCTCGCCTGGCTCCTCTCCGGCCGCGACTTCCCCCTCCTCTCCCCGCTCCTCTCGGTCGCCGCGGTGAGCGTCTTTCTGGCCGCCGTCGCCCTCTTCTGGGCCGTGCGCCTGCGCTCCGCCGGGGCGGTCTGGCTGGCCTCGACGGCGACCGTCGTCCTCTTCGGGAGCTGGGTCTTCGCCGCCCCCATCCCGCCGCGTTTCGATTCCGTCTACGGGCCGCTCCTCCCCGGCCTCGAGGCCGCCCTCCCCTGGCTGGGGAGCGTCGCCGTCCTCTCTTTGAGCTCGGCCCTCTTCTTTCTCTATTCCCGGCGCCGCCTGCGCCGGCCGGAACGGATGATCTCCTGACGGAGGCCCCCATGGATCTCTCTCGCTGCACCGCGCTCCCCGCCCTGCTCCTCCTTTGGACCGCCTGCTCTCCGGCGCCGCCCGTCCCGGAGGAGGCGCCCCCCCTCCCGGTGAAGCTCGCCCGGGTGGAGCGGAGCGCCTTCCAGCCTACCCTCGCCCTCTTGGGGGTGATGCGCGCTTCGGGGGAGGCCGAGGTGATCGTCCCGGTCGCCGGCCGGCTCCGCTACCCCCCCCGCTTCCGCGCCGGTCTCGCCTCCGGCGTCCCGGTGCGGGCGGGCGAGGTGCTCGCCCAGGTGGCGAACCCGGAGGCGGAGCAGGAGCTCGGCGAGGCGCGGTTGCGGCTGGCGTCGGCAAAGACGGAGCTCGACCGCTACCAGCGGGCGTTCGACAGCGGGGTCGTCCCGGCGGCCCAGCTCGCCCACTACAAGGCCGAGGCGGACTTAGCCGTTCACCGGCTCGAAGCCGCCCGGGAACGGCAGTCGAACCTCGACCTGCGCTCGCCGGTCGCCGGCCGGCTCCTGGTCGAGCGGCGGCTGCCGCCGGGGGGAGAGGTGCAGCCCGGCACCCTCCTCGCCCGCGTCACCGGGGGCGGGGCGGCGAAGGTCGAGGCCCAGGCCGCGGCGGCGGACCGCGAGCGGCTGCGCGAGGGGCAGAGCGTCCGCTTCGCCGTTCCCGGCCGGCCGGAGACCGCCGGGCGGGGGGTGATCCGCGAGATCTCGCCCGTCGTCGGCGCCGGCGGCACGGTCTCCGTGGTGGCCGAGGTGACCGCGGGCGCCATCCTGCCGCCGCCGGGGGAGGGGGTCGAAGTGCAGGTGGAGCTCGACCCCCGCTTCCGGTCCTTGACCGTGCCCGAGGAGGCGCTGGTGATGTCGGGAGGAACGGGGACGGGGGACGTAGCCACCGTCTACGTGGCCCAGGGCGGGGTCGCCAAGCACCGGCAGGTGACCCTGGGCGGCCGGAGCGGCGGCCGGGTGGAGATCCTGACCGGCCTCTCCCCGGGCGACAAGGTGGTGGTGGACGGCGCCGCCCTGCTCGTTGACGATGCCCGGGTCACCGCGGTCGAGGAGCCGGCCCCAGCCCAGGGGACGTCCGCCAGCACGCCCGCGGGACCAGGAGCCGGCCGGTGATCCGCCGCGCCGTCGAGCGGCCGGTGACGACCCTCCTGGGCGCCCTGACGATCGTCGTCCTCGGGGTCTTCTCTCTCCTCCGGCTGCCGGTCTCGCTCCTCCCCGCCCTCGAGCGGCCGAGCCTCACGGTCACCGCCACCGCCCCTGGGAGCGGCCGGGAGGAAGTGATGGAGCGCATCACCCGGCCCCTGGAGCAGCGCCTGGGCGCCCTCTCCGGGGTCACCCGGGTCGAGAGCACGACCGGTGATGGCTTCGCCCGGGTGCGGATCGAGAGCGAGTGGCAGACCGACGCCGACCGCCTGCGGATCGAAGCCGAACGCCGGCTGGCCGACCTGACCGTTCCTGGCGCTACTCTTGCCGTCGAGCTCGCCGCCGCGGATCCGGAGCCGATCGTCGAGGTGGCCGTCTTCGGAGATGGAGCGGCCCGCACCGCCTTCGCCCGCGAGGTTCTGGCGCCGGAGCTCGCCCGCCTCCCCGGAGCGGGGAAGATCGAGACCCTCGGCCTCGCCCCCCTTCACCCGGTGGTCCGGCCGCGGGCCGCCGCCCTGGCTGCCCGCGGCTTGACGACGGCGGACCTCGCGGCGCGCCTCCGCCCGCTCGGGGCCGCGCTCGCCGCCGGCCGCGCCCGCTCCGGCGCCGTGGCCCGGCCTCTCCTGGTGCGGGAGGACGCCGCCTCGCTCCCCGCCCTCCGTTGCCTGCGCCT
>JAXDLD010000463.1:0-6929 GCA_034666805.1 Acidobacteriota bacterium | reverse complement strand
GTGGCGGCGCTCGTCCTCGCCGCCGGCTCCGGGCTCCTCTGGAGCCTCCGCCGGCATGGTGGGGCGGGACCCGATCCCGGCCAGGCCACCTTCACCCGCCTGACCGATCTGCCGGGGAAGGAGTGGTTCCCCAGCCTCGATCCCCAGGGCGAGTTCTTCGTCTATGCCAGGAAGGATGGCGACCAGAGCCGTCTTTTCTGGCAGCCGGTGGAGGGTGGCAAGGCCGTGGAGCTGCTGCCGGATTCCCCCGGCGGCGATTCCCAGCCCTCGCTCTCCCCGGATGGCGAGCAGGTCGCCTTCCGCTCGGAGCGCGACGGCGGCGGGATCTTCCTCCTGAGACTCAAGGGGAGGTCGGTGCGCCGAATCGCCGATGCCGGCTTCAACCCGGCCTGGTCGCCGGACGGCAGGGAGATCGTCTACGCCACCGACGGGGTCGACAGTCCGCTCATCCGGCGATACTCCCCGAGCCAGATCTTCCGGGTCGCCCTGGCGACCGGGGAGAGACGGCGGGTCCACCCCGGCGACGCCGTGCAGCCGAGCTGGTCGCCGCGGGGCTTCCGCATCGCCTACTGGGGACTTTCGCCCGCCGGCCAACGGCTGATCTGGACTCTCCCCGCCAGCGGCGGCAAGGCCGTCCGGGTCACCGCGGGCAGGAGCGTCGATTGGAACCCGGTCTGGTCTCCCGACGGGCGCTATCTCTACTTCGCGAGCGACCGGAGCGGCACCACCAACCTCTGGCGGGTACCGATCGACGAGCGCTCCGGGAGCACGGGAGACCCCGAGCCGGTCACCACCTCGACCCAGGCGAGCATGCTGCTCAGCCTCTCGCGGGACGGCAAACGCATCGCCTACACCACCGACGAGACGAGGACGACCCTGGAGAAGGCCGCCTTCGATCCCGGGAGCGGGACCCTCTCGGGCCCGGTCGCCGCGATCACCCGGACCGCCCAGATCATCATGACCTGCGACGTCTCCCGGGACGGTGGCTGGCTCGCCTACCAGACTTCGGTGCCGCACCAGAACCTTTTCCTCATCCACCCCGACGGCAGCGGTCTGCGCCAGTTGACCGCCGACGGGTTCAACAACCGGCAACCGCGCTGGTCGCCCGACGGCAAGCGCCTCGCCTTCTACTCGAACCGTGGCGGCAAGTACGAGATCTGGCTCGTCCGCGCCGACGGCAGCCAGCTCGAGCGGGCGGCGGTCCTGCCCGACCGGCCGCGGGCGGTTCACCCGGTCTGGTCCCCCGACGGCCGGCAGCTCGCCTGCGACCTCGACGAGAACGAGGCCCTGATCGACCTCACCCGGCCGCTGGCGGACCGGCGCCCCCTGCTCCTCCCTCCGGCCGGTCCCGGTCTGGGTTTTTCGGCCTCCTCCTGGTCGGCGGACGGCCGTTGGCTGGCCGGGGCCCTGCACGTCCAGACGCCGGATCGGCGGCAGGTGCCCGGGGTCGTCCTCTACTCCCCGGCCGAGCGCCGCTACGTGCGGCTCTCCGCTCGCGGCGAAGGCGCGACCTGGCTCTCCGACAGCCGCCGGCTCCTCTACTCGGACGGCGGCAGGATCTTCCTCTTCGACACCCTGAGCCGGACCTCCCGGCAGGTGCTGACCCCTCCTCCGGGTTCGGACTACAACGACGTCTGCCTGGGCCCGGACGACCGCGTCCTCTACCTGGCGCGCAACACCGAGGAAGGCGACATCTGGCTGCTCACCATGAAGTGACGCGGCTCGCGCTCCGCTCTCGCCGCGTCGTCACTCCCGCGGGTACCCGCGCCGCCACGCTCTATGTGGAGGACGGCGTCGTGACCGCGATCCTGGGCTACGACGAGGCGCCCGCCCGCGCTTCGCATCCCCTCGTCGACTGCGGAGAGGCGGCGATCCTCCCGGGGATCGTCGACACTCACGTGCACGTCAACGACCCGGGGCGGGCGGAGTGGGAGGGGTTCCCGACCGCCACCCGCGCCGCGGCGGCCGGCGGGGTGACGACCCTGGTCGACATGCCGCTCAACAGCATCCCGGCGACGACCACGGTGGCGGCGTTGCGCCAGAAGCGGGCGGCGGCTGCCGGACACTCTTTCGTCGACGTCGCCTTCTGGGGCGGCGTCGTGCCGGGGAACGCGGCCGACCTGCCGGGGCTCGCGGGGCTGGCCGAGGCGGGAGTGCGCGGTTTCAAGGCCTTCCTCGTCCCCTCCGGAGTCGACGAGTTCCCGGCGGTGGGGGAGCCCGAGCTGCGGACCGCCATGCCAATCCTGGCCGGGCTCGGCCTCCCTCTCCTCGTCCACGCCGAGCTGCCGGAGCGGCTCCGGGCGAGCGTAGAGGGGAGCGAGCCGGCGAGCTACGGCGCCTACCTCGCCTCCCGGCCGGAGGCGGCGGAGGTCGAGGCCATCCGTCTCCTCCTGCGTCTCGCCGAGGAGAGCGGCTGCCGGGTCCACGTCGTCCACCTCTCGGCGGCCGCGGCGCTCCCCCTCCTCGCCGCGGCGCGGGCACGGGGCCTGCCGGTGACCGTCGAGACCTGCCCGCACTACCTGACCTTCGCGGCCGAGGAGATCGCGGACGGGGCGACCGAGTGGAAGTGCGCCCCGCCGATCCGCGGCCGGGAGAACCGGGAGCGCCTGTGGGCGGCCCTCGCGAGGGGCGAGATCGACCTCGTGGCCTCGGACCACTCGCCGAGCCCGCCGGCCTTGAAGCACCGGGAGAGCGGCGACTTCTCCCGCGCCTGGGGGGGCATCGCCTCGCTCCAGCTCACCCTCTCCGCCACCTGGACCGAGGCCAGGAAGCGCGGCTTCACCCTGGACGACCTCGCCAGGCTGATGAGCCGCGCCCCCGCCCGGCTCGCCGGTCTCGGGGCCCTGAAGGGGGCGATCGCCCCCGGGTACGACGCCGACCTCGTCGTCTTCGAGCCCGAGGCGAGCTTCGAGGTGCAGCCGGAGCGGCTGGAGCACCGGCACAAGCTCACCCCCTACGCCGGCCGGGTTCTCGAAGGCGTCGTCCGGACCACCTATCTGCGGGGCGAGCCGGTGTACGATCGGGGGCGGTTCTCCGATCCGCCGAGGGGGAGGGTGCTGTGAACGACTGGAGCCAGTGGCTCGATCTCGCGAGCGAACGCTTAGGGGGCGCCGTGCTCGCCGCCAACGACGAGTTCTTCGCCCCCAAGGAGAACCTGCTCAAACCCGGCAGACCGGTCTTCCGCGAGGGCGAGTACACCGATCGCGGCAAGTGGATGGACGGCTGGGAGACCCGCCGCCGCCGCGAGCCGGGCCACGACTGGTGCATCGTGCGGTTGGGGCTCCCGGGGGTGCCGCGGGGAGCCGTCGTCGACACCAGCCACTTCCTCGGCAACTACCCCGAATCCTGCTCGCTCGAAGGCGCCGCCCTGTCCGGCCACCCCACCCTCGCCGAACTGACCTCCGAGGCGACCCGCTGGTTCGAGCTGCTCCCCCTTTCGCCGCTCCTCGGCAACGCCGAGAACCGCTTTCCCCTCGCCGGCGAGCTGCCGGCGGGGGAGGGGCCCTGCACCTACCTGCGCTTCAACATCCACCCCGACGGCGGGGTGGCGCGGCTCCGGGTGCATGGCGAGGTGGTGCCGGACCGCGAGCGGCTCGCCAGGGCCGCCCGCGCCGGCTGGGAGGTCGATCTCGCCGCCGCCGAGCTTGGAGGCCTGGTGATCGCCGCGAGCGACATGTTCTTCGGCTCCCGCCACCACCTCATCCTGCCCGGCCCGCCGCTCGGCATGCACGACGGCTGGGAGACCCGGCGCCGCCGGGGCCCCGGCCACGACTGGGTGCTCCTCCAACTCGGCGCCCGCGGCACGATCCACCGGGTGGAGGTCGACACCAGCCACTTCAAGGGCAACGCCCCGGGGAGCTGCTCGCTCGAGGTGGCCGATGCCTCCGGGCTCGCCACCGCCGATCTCGCCGAGGCGAGCGGCATCTGGCGCGAGATCCTCCCCCAAACCCCTCTCCAGCCGCACACCCGGCATCTCTTCGAGGCCGAGCTGCTGCCCGCCGGCCCCGCCACCCACGCCCGCCTCCGCATTTTTCCAGACGGCGGGGTCGGTCGCCTGCGGCTCCTGGGGACCCTGGCGTGAGCGCGACGGCGGGGCTCGCCCGCCTGAACGGCCTGGGAGCGGAAGCCGCGGCGGCGGAGCTCCTCGCCTGCTGCGGCTCCGCCGCCTGGTCGCGGGCGCTCGCCGGCCTCCGTCCCTTCGCCTCCGAGGAGGCCCTCTTCGCAGAGGCGGAGCGGGTCTGGTGGGATCTCACCCCCGAAGACTGGCGCCAGGCCTTCGCCGCCCATCCGCGGATCGGAGAACGGGCTGGCGGGTGGTCGCAGGCCGAGCAGGCGGGGGCGCGCGACGCTGCCGCCCCGCTCCTGGCCGAGCTCGCCGCCGCCAACCGCGCCTACGAGGACCGCTTCGGCCACGTCTTCCTGATCTGCGCCACGGGGAAGAGCGCCGGGGAGATGCTAAGGGCGCTCCGCGCCCGGATCGGCAACGAGCCGGAGGAGGAGCTGCGCATCGCGGCCGGTGAGCAGGCGAAGATCACCCGCCTGCGGCTTTCGAGGCTCCTCCTATGAGCGGCATCACCACCCACGTCCTCGACACCTCCCTCGGCAGGCCGGCGAGCGGCGTCCCCGTGCGGCTCGAGATCCGCGCCGGAGACAGCTGGCAGGGGCTCGGCCGCGCCGTCACCGACCCCGACGGCCGCGCCCGGGCGCTCCTCCCCGCCGGCGGCCCGCTCGCGGTGGGAACCTACCGGGTGACCTTCGACACCGGGACCTACTTCCGCTCCCGGGGGAGCGAGCCCTTCTTCCCGGAGGTGTCGGTGGTCTTCGAGGTGCGGGACCCGGCCCAGCACTACCACGTGCCGCTCCTCCTCTCCCCCTTCGGCTACTCTACCTACCGGGGGAGCTGAGGATGCCCATCGAGCTGGCCGAGAACCGCTACGGGAAGTCCTCCGTCCGCCTCTTGAAGGTGTTGCGCCAGGCCGACCGCCACGAGATCTTCGAGGTGACGGTGGACATCGCCTGCACCGGCGACCTCGCCACCGCCTACACCGAGGGCGACAACCACGGAGTCCTCCCCACCGACACCTTGAAGAACACGGTCTATGCCCTCGCCCGGGAGCACTCGTTCCCGGGGATGGAGGATTTCGGCCTGCTCCTCGGCCGCCACTTCCTTTCGGAGAACCCCCAGCTCCACCAGGTCGAGGTCGCGCTCACCGCCCGCCCCTGGTCGCGGATCGAGGTCGCCGGCGAGCCCCATCCGCACGCCTTCGTGGAGTCGGGGGCGGCCCGGCGCCGGGCCCGCGTCGAGGTCGGCCGGGAGGGGATCGCCGTCCGCGCCGGGATCGTCGACCTCCTCGTCTTGAAGACCGCCGGCTCGGCCTTCGAGGGTTTCCCCCGCGACCGCTTCACCACCTTGCCGGAGGCGCGGGACCGCGTCCTCGCGACCCGTATCGACGCCGATTGGAGCTACGGCGGGGTAGATCTCGACTTCGGTACGGCTTTCCTGGGAATCGAGCGGCGGCTCGTCGAGGCCTTCGCCACGCACGACAGCCGCTCGCTCCAGCACACCCTCTACGCGATGGGGGAGGCGGTGCTCGCAGGCTTCCCGGAAGTCCTGGAGATCCATCTCCGGCTGCCCAATCAGCACTACCTGCTGGCCAACCTCTCGCCCTTCGGGCTCGACAACGACAACGAGATCTTCGTCGCCACCGATGAGCCCTACGGCCTCATCGAGGGGACATTGCGCCGCCGTCGGCGAGCGCCGTGAGCTTGACGAACGCCGGGTCCTTTTTCAGGCTTTCGAAGACGATGTCGACCCGCGCCTCCTGCATCTCCTTCTTCCTCACCTCGGCGAATTTCTCGTAGGCGTAGAAGTGGCGCTTGAGAAGCGCGAGGGCCTTGTCGCGTCGCCCAAGCTGGGCCCAGATGGCGGCCAGGTTGTAGGAGGCGGCGAGGACGGACTCGTGGGCGCTGGCGATCCGCGCCGCCTCCTCGGGCTTGCCGAGCTTGACGAGGAAGGTGGCGGCGAAGATCTGGTTGTACTCGTCTTCGGAGTCGAGGGCCATGGCATGCTTGACGTAGTCGATCGCCTTGTCGGCCTGCCCCTCCGAGCTCCAGTAGACCGCCAGGTTGCGGTAGGTCAAGGCGAGCGGGTAGGTAGCGATCGACTGCTCGAACATCCCCAGCCCCTTCTTGAAATCGCCCTCGTGGATCGTCATCTTCCCCAGGCCGTGAAGCGCCACCGCGCGCGACAGCGGATCGGCGGGCATGGCGAGGATCTTCTCGAAGGTCGCCCGCGCCTTGACCCAGTCGCCCACGTGGTGGCGGTAGAGCTCGCCCAGGAAGCGCAGGGGGACCGGATCGGCGGGGTCGAGCTTGGCGGCCGCCTCGTAGTAGCGCTGGGCGTCCGGAATGCGCAGGTCCTCCTCGGCAGCGAGGCCCTTCGCGAGAGCGTCGCGGATCGCCTTCGCCGTCGCCGGGCGCTCGTCGGGCACCGGGAAGGTCCGGCTCATCTCCTCGGGCAGGGGGTGGCCAAGCTTCTTGAGCGCCTTGGCGGCCTTCTTGGCCGGCCCCTCGGCGATGCAGCGCTGCTCCCAGACCTGGGTGTAGAGGGCGATGGCGCCGTCCTTGTCACCGTGGTCGGCCTTGGCGCTCGCGGCATCGAGCGTTTCGGAGGCGGCCTTCTCCTGGCGCTTCATGCCGTCCTTCAACATCCTCTCGACCTCGTCGCGGCCGAGCGGCTTGCCGTCCTTGCCCTGGACCCGCGCCATCTCCGTGGCCTCGGTCAGGGCGGAGGTCTCGGCGGGAGCGGCGGGGTTGGCGGTATTGGCCGCATTCGAAGCGTTGGCGGTGTTCGTGGCGCTGGTGGGCCTGGGGGTCAGGACCAGCACCGCGGTCGAGACGTCCGCGGCCACCTTGTACTTCTCGCGCAG
>JAXDLD010000462.1:0-8011 GCA_034666805.1 Acidobacteriota bacterium | reverse complement strand
CGATATGAGCGAAAATAGAGCCTCTATCTCGAAGGGTCGTTCAGCCGAAGAGATCGGTGAATACTGGGATAATCACGATCTGACTGACCATTGGGATGAAACGAAGCCCGTCGAGTTCGATGTGGACCTGAAGTCCCAGAGGTTCTACTACTCTATCGAGCCAGATCTCTCTGATAAGGTGATTCAGATCGCGCACGAGAAGGGAGTCAGCCCGGCGACGCTGGTTAATCTTTGGATTCAAGAGAAGGTGAGCAAGCCTTAGGAATCCAACCCTTCCCCCTTGCGATCACGTTGACGCCCTGAACGCTCGTGCAGACGATGAAAGGAGGTTGTAACCATGAAAGTTGGCCTCAGAATCCTGTTCACCCTCCTTACCTTCATGACCGCACTGCACGCCGCCGTCGCCGCGGAGCCCACGACCATGAAGTGGACCGTGGACGGTGTCGAGCGCCAGGCGCTGGTCTTCCCGCCCGCTGGCGGCGCGGCGGGAAAGGTGCCGGTGATCTTCGCCTTTCATGGGCACGGCGGCAGTATGCGGGGGGCAGCGCGTTCCATGAAGTTCCAGGCCCGCTGGCCCAAGGCGCTCGTCGTCTACATGCAGGGCCTGCCGACGCCGAGCAGGCGCGACCCCGAGGGAGCGGAGCCCGGATGGCAGACCGAAGCGGGCCAACTCGGGGACCGCGACCTCAAGTTCTTCGACACCGCCCTGAAGGCGCTCTCGGAGAAGTACACCGTGGACGAGAACCGCATCTATGCCACTGGTTTCTCGAACGGCGCTTTCTTCACCTATCTCCTGTGGGCGGAACGCGGCAAGACCTTCGCGGCCTTCGCGCCGTGCGCGGGCCGGCCCTTTCCCTCCGTCCACCCGACCGAGCCCAGGCCCCTCCTGCACATCGCGGGTGAAAAGGACCCCCTCGTCCACCTCGAAGACCAGAAGCAGGCCATCGAGACGGCGCGCCAGGTGAACGGTGCCACCGCGCCGGGCCAGGCCTGCGGCACGGGTTGCGTGCTCTACCCTTCGACCAAGGGTGCACCGGTCGAGGCCCGGTTCCACCCGGGCGGCCACGTCTTTCCGACGGGCGCCACGGATTGGATCGTGACGTTCTTCAAGGAGCACGCGCGGCCCCCGGGAACGTGATCCGATCCTTAGATGGGCTTCAAGTTCGCCACGATCTCCGCCCGCCGCGGCTCGAGGAACGGCGGCAGCACGACCTTCTCGCCGAGGGTCGACTCCTCCTCGTCCACCGTGAAGCCCGGGCCGTCCGAGGCGATCTCGAAGAGGATTCCGTTTGGCTCGCGGAAGTAGAGGCTGCGGAAGTAGTAGCGATCGACCAGGCCGCTGTTCGGAATTCGCAGCTCGGAGAGGCGCTCGATCCAGGCGTCGTGCTCCGCGAAGGTCGGGGTGCGGAAGGCCACGTGGTGCACCCCGCCGGCTCCCGGGGAGGTCAACGGCAGATCCGGCTGCACGGCGACGTGGAGCTCGGCGGCTGCGCCTCCCGGTCCCATCTCGTAAACGTGCACGGTGTGCCGGGGGTTCTCCGGGTGCGGGTACTCGCGCACGGGCCGCATGTGGAGCGCCTTTTCCAGAATGAGATCGGTCGGCTTGAGGCTGGGGACGCTCATGAGGATGGGCCCCAAGCCCCGCACCTGGTGCGCGGCCGGCACCGGGCTCCGCTCCCACGGATGCGCCTCCCCGAAGCCGCCGTCGTCGACAAGCGCGAGCCGCTGCCCCTCGGGGTCCTCGAAGTCGAGAGTCAGGCGGCCGTCGCGTTCAGTGACCTCGGATGTGGTCGCACCGTGCTCGCGGAGGTGCTCGGCCCACCATTCCAGGGTATCCCTCCCGGCGACCCGCAGGTGCGTGCGGGTGATCGAGCGGGTGCCACGCCGCTCGGGCGGCACCGGCCAGTCGAAGAAGGTGAGATCGCTCCCCGGGCTCGCCAGGGCGTCGGCGTAGAAGAGATGGTAGGCGCTCACGTCGTCCTGGTTCACGCTGCGTTTCACCAGCCGCATCCCGAGCGTCTG
This sequence comes from Acidobacteriota bacterium, assembly GCA_034666805.1. Taxonomy (GTDB): domain Bacteria; phylum Acidobacteriota; class Thermoanaerobaculia; order Multivoradales; family UBA5704; genus DASQPA01. The sequence continues at coordinate 5,989 of JAXDLD010000462.1, read as the reverse complement.
TGTATAGAAGCTGTGGTTTTGGGCGATGTTCGCCGAGACCGCCGTCAGGTGGTGGATTCCAGTCAGTTCCATAACAGGAGAGCGCAACGATCCCGGGTGGCAAGGTATTCCTGGACGGGCGCCGCGACGAGCGCGGCCCCCCGGAGCGATTCCGGGGGGCCTGGGGGGCGGAGGGATCAGACCCCGGCGAGCGGGTCTTCGAGGTGGGCCTGGATGCGGGAGAAGATCCTATCGCCGAAGGAGCGGGCCTTGGCGAGCATCCCCTGGAGCTTCGCCTGCTGCTCGGGGGTGAGCACCTGGCGGACCTCGCCGAAGATCCTGGCCCGGGTCACCGCGAGGTCGGCCTCGGCCTGCCCCACCGCGGCGGCGGCGGTGCGGACCGCGGCCTCGTCCAGGGTGTCGGCGTGGATGGCGGCGAAGAGCTGGCCGCGGCTGGTGTGGAGGGCCTTGAGCTCCGGGGTGAGCTCGGCCTTGTGGTTGGCGAAAATGGTCTTGACCTGCTGGATCTGGTCCGGGGTCAGGTCGAGCTGCTTGACGATGTGACGGATCATCATCCCGCCGCCGTTGTGCCGCAGGTGCTTCTCGGCCGCCTGGGCGAGGAGCAGGGCGGGGACCAGCAGGGCGACACCGGCGAGCGTCAGGATTTTCGTTCGGGTCTGCATGGAAGTCATCTCCTTGGTTTCTCGTTTCGGAGAGCGCCGTGGCGCCCTCATAACCGGATAGAGGGGCGCTTCCGACTTCCGGTTACAGCCGGCGGCCGAAAGGATCGACGTAACCGGACTCTCCCCGCCTACGTCTCTTACAATGGAGGAAGAGCGCAAGGGATTCCCGGGACATGACATGGCACGGTCTTTCGTAAGCACCTTCGAGATGGCAGAGAGCGCCGCCCCAGCGGAGGACAGCGAAGCCCGCCTGGTGCGGCAGAGCCTCGCCGGGGACACCGATGCCTTCGCGGCCCTCGTCCGCGCCCACGAGCGGCGGGTCTTCCGCCTGCTCGGCCGCTTCTTCCGGCGGCCGGAGGAGGTCGAGGACGCCGCCCAGGAGACTTTCCTCCGCGCCTGGCGGAAGCTCTCGACCTACCGCGCCGAGGCGCCGTTCGAGCACTGGATCACCCGCATCGCCCTGCGCTCGGCCTACGACCGGCTGCGCCGGCATGGCTTCCCGACTGAGCCCTTGGACGAGGATCTCGAAGCGGCCGCCCCGGCCGCCGATCCCACCGCCCGGCTGGAGGTCGAGCGGCTGCTGGCGCGCCTTTCGCCCGCCGACCGCTTCGTCCTCACCCTGCTCGAAGGGGAGGGGTGGTCGGTCGCCGAGATCGCCGAGAAGCTGGGGTGGACGGCGGTCAACGTCAAGGTCCGGGCCCATCGGGCGCGGAAGCGCCTGCGCAAGGTCCTGGAGGAGGGAGGAGCATGAGCTGCAAGCGGCTGCGCGACCGGCTGCTCTCGGGAGAAGCCGGGGAGGAGATCGCCCGTCATCTCCAGTCCTGCCCGGAGTGCGCCCGCTTCGCCGCCCGTTGGGAGAAGACGCGGGCGGTGCTGGGGCACGGTGTCCAACCGGTCGAGGTCCATCCCCATCCCGCCTTCGCCCGCCGGGTCGTCGCCCGGCTGCCCGGCTCGGCCGAGGTGCTGGGCGGGCTTGCCCTACGCGCCCTTCCCGCGGCGGTCGTGCTGGCGCTCGCTCTCGCCTGGGTGGGGCTCGACCAGGCGCCCCTGCCGGCCACCAGCCTGCTCGCGGACGATCCTGGTTCCGAGGCCCTCCTCACCTACTCCGTGCTGGCGCCCGCGGACGCCGCGCGATGAGGCGTGCGACGGCGATCGCCGCGATCCTCGCGCTCTTCGTGGCCGGGGTGCTCGTGGGGGTGCTCGGCACTCACGCCTTCTACCTCCACGAGCTCCGCCAGCCCGGCGGGCTCGCCGCCTTCGGCACCCGCCTGCTCGCCAGGGACTTGAAACACCGGCTCGACCTGGACTCCCGCCAGGAGGCCCAGGTCGAGCAGATCCTCACCGCAACCCGCGCCGAGAGCGCGGCGCTCCGGCGCGAGACGATGCCGCGCGTCTTAGCCATCCTCGACCGTGCCCACGCCCGGATCGACGCCGTGCTGACGCCTGAGCAGCGGGCCGAGTTCGAGCGCTACCAGCGGCGGCACCGCTACCGGCTGCACCGCTGGTTCGCGGGCTGAAAACCTTTCAATCCTTCCAGACCCCCTTCCACCACGGGTCGAGCGGCTCCTTGCCACCGCTCTTCGCCAGGAGGTGCATCTTGCCGCGGATCTTGTTGACGTCCCAGCCGGTGAGCATCGCCAGGGTCTGCGCCTCCTGGTCGAGCCGTTTCGGCAGCTCGCGCCGGTAGGCCACGGCCGCCTGGCACGAATCGTCGCCCTTCCAAGGGTGGCGGAGAACGTAGCGGCCCTGGAAGTTTTCCGTGTCGGCGGTCTCCTGGAAGACCAGGTCCTCGGGGAAATGAGCGGCGTCATAGCGCAGGTGGAGGCGCGAGAGGAAGACCTCCTGCGCGCCAGAGCCGCCGGAGCCGCCCGGCCAGCCGGGCTTGCGGAAAGGGCCGGAGGAGGTGCTGGGAGGATTGCCGCTCTCGTCCAGCCAGAAGACGCCGAGCTTCTGGAGCTCGTCCCGGGACAGCGGATCAGCGGCGCAAGGGTCGCACCAGCCCATGTTCCAGGCGTACTCGAGGAAGACCGTCCGCATGTCCTCTTTTTTCACCTGCTGCGAGAAAAGTGACTTGTAGAACTCGCCGAACTCGTCTTTGACGAAGAGGGGGACGTCCTGCCCCGAGGGGAGCCGGACCGTGCGATAGTTGGTGGTCTCGACCCGGCCCTTGCGGGTCAGGGCATAGACGAAGAGCTCCTGCGGGCCATTGGCGTTCACCATCCCGAGGCGGATGGGGAGCATGAATTTGGGCGACGTGTAGGCGACCTGGAGTGGCCGGAGATAGGTGAAGCCGAGCTTCCCCTGCTCCTTCAAGTTGACCTTGGCGACGAAGAAGTGCATGCCCTGCTTCAAATATCCGCCGAGCACCCGCGAGGCCCCCGTCGGGATGCGGTAGCCGCTCTCCCGAAGCCAGGTTTCCAGGCCGTCGCTCTCCTTGGCGGAAAGGATGACGATGTCGTACTCGCCCACCGTATAGGTCGCTTCGATCTTGACCCCCAGGCTCTTCGCCCGTGCCTCGCCCGCGGCCTTGGCGGCCGGCGCGGGGACCGATTGGGGGAGCATCATCCGCTCCATGCGCTGGCAGGGATCGTTGTCGAAATACTCGACGAGCCGGGGGGCCGAGTAGGCGTCCAGATGATCGAGGAGGGCGCGCTCGCCGACGTGGATCTGGCCGCGCTCCAGGAAGGTGGGGACGGGGATGACGACGGCAAACTCCTTCAGATCCCCCTTGAAGTCGTTGGCCATGGTCATGACGGTCCGGTCGCCGCCGCGCACCAGGACCACCTGGGAGGCCTGGTTGAACAGCTTGGTGTCGGCCTTGGCGACGTAGAAGCCGCAGAAGGCGGATGCCGTGGCCGCGACGAGCAGGACGCCGGCCGCGAGCGGCAGGACGGAGCGGATTCTGGATATTCTTTTCATGACATTTCCCTTCTCGTTGAAGCCCCTTGCTGTCATCCTGAGCGCAGCGAAGGATCTGGGGGCGGAAAGCTTCCGTAATGTAGACGTTCCCTCTGGATTGACCCCCCGCCCAGATCCTTCGCTGCGCTCAGGATGACGAGGCGGGGGTTTACGTTCCACGATTCTCTTACGAGACGTTCCTAGTTCGTCCAGATCTCTTTCCACCAGGGCTCGTCCTTCGCCGCCACCTTGGTCTTCAAGTGCATCTTGCCGCGGATCTTGCTGACGTCCCAGCCGGTCAACGAGGCCAGGGTCACCGCCTCTTTATCCTGACGCTTGCCGACCTCCCGGAAGTAGGCCCGTGCCGCCTTGCACTCGTTCGGCTTCCCCGCCCACGGATGACGGAGGACGTAGAGGCCCTGGAAGCTCTCCTCGTCGGCGGTCTCCTGGAAGACCAGGTCCTCGGGGAAGTGCGGGGCGTCGTAGCGCAGGTGGAGGCGGGAGAGGAAGGTCCCGCCGTCCCCCCAGGTCACCCCCAGCTCTTTAAGCTCGTCCGCGCCCAGGGGCTCGGAGGAGCAGGGGTCGCAGGAGCCCATGTTCCAGGCGTACTCCAGGAACACCGTCCGCATCTCTTCCTTTTTCACCTGCGCCGCGAAAAGCGACTTGTAGAAGGCCCCGAACTCGTCCTTGATGAAGAGCGGCACCTCCTGACTCGAAGGCAGCTTGACCGTCCGGTAATTCGTGGTCTCGACCCGGCCCTTGCGGGTCAGGGCGTAGACGAAGAGCTCCTGCGGGCCGTCCGCGTTCACCATCCCGAGGCGGATGGGGAGCATGAACTTGGGCGACGTGTAGGCGACCTGGAGCGGGCGGAGAGCGGAATAGCCGAGCTTACCCTGCTCCTTCAAGTTGACCTTGGCGACGAAGAAGTGCATTCCCTGCTTGATGTAGCCACCGAGGACGCGAGCGGCGCCCGGGGGAACGCGATAGCCGTTCTCCTTGAGCCAGTCCGCCAGGCTGTGGCTCTCCTTGGCGGAGAGGATGAGGATGTCGTACTCGCCCACGGTGTAAGAGGCCTCGATCCGCACCCGGCTCTCGGCCTTGGCGCTGACGCCCGCGGCCACTCCGCCGGCCACCCCGCCCACGGCCCTGTCCTCCATCATCATGGGCTGGACCGGAGTGCAGGGGTCCTCGTCGTAGTACTCGGTGAGCCGCGGCGCCGAGTAGGCGTCCAGGTGATCGATCAGCCCCTTGTCAGCGACGTGGATCTGCCCGCGTTCGAGAAAGGTGGGGACCGGGATGACGATGGCAAACTCTTTCAAATCCCCCTTGTAGTCGTTGGCCATGGTGAGGACGGTGTGATCGTCGTCGCGCACGAGGACGACCTGGGAGGCCTTGTTGAACAGCTTGCTATCGGCCTTGGCGACGTAGAAGCCGCAGAAGGCGTGCGCGGTGCCGGCCGACAGCAGGAGACCGAGTGCGACAGCGGCGGGGACGGTGAGGCGTTTCACGGTGACACCTCCGGTAAGAGTAACGATCGGCTCCCGGCGCCAGGCGTGGCGCTTCCCTGGTAGCAGGAGATCGATCAACGGCACTACGGGTGAACAGAGGGCTAAGGCATAGAGCAGCCCGTTCGTGCGGTAGAGCACGAACGTGATCGTTCCCGCGACCAGGGCCACGAGACCGGCGAAGAGGATGCGGCCGGCGCGCGAGTCGGGGGTGGTCTTGGGGTCCGAGATCATGAAGAAGGTGAAGAGGAGGAAAGCCCCGTTCGCGAGCTGGTGGAGGGGGATCGCGAACGGCGCTCCCAGCCACAGGGCGCGGCCGAAGAGCAAGGCCAGGTAGAAACTTAAGAAAGCGTAGGTGACGTCCGAGCGCTCGGCGCGGTTGACGACGAGCCCGCCCAGGCAGGCGAAGAGGAAGGCGAGGAACGCGGCGTTCCCCCACTGCCCGGGGGAGACCCAGACCTTGCCCGTAGCGACGATCATCGCCATGAGCCCGAAGTTCGTGGGGTTGAAAATGTGTTTTCCCCGCCAGCGGAGAAAGAACTTGCTGCCGATCGTCACCGCGGCGGCGAGGATCGCCAGCTGAAGCGAGCTGCTCCGCAGGAGGAGGCAGAGCGAGAGCCCCGAGATCAGCGCGCTTTTGGGATCGAACACCGGCAGCCGAAAGAGCCGGGTGCAGGCGTACTGGGTCAAGAGGGCGGTTCCGAGGAGGGCGACGGCCGTTGCCGGCCGCACCTCGAAATCGAGCCGGAAGACGCCGTAGACGAGAAGCGAGGCCAGCATGGAGATCTGATAGATCCTGGGGTCGAGCCTGGGACGGCGGCGTGGCAGCTCTTCTCGGGTCATAGTGCGGTCTCCTCTCTCTCCTCTTAGACACAGCGAACGGGAAAAATGCAACCGGCCGATCAACATCTCTCTCTCGGCGAC
>JAXDLD010000461.1:0-5172 GCA_034666805.1 Acidobacteriota bacterium | reverse complement strand
AGAGAGCCCGAATTGATCAAGGCATTGATCCGGTAGGGATCGTCCTCGGGCAGCAGAGAAAGCGCCCTGGCATAGCTGGCGCGTGCGTCCTCTAATTTCCCCAGCTCGACGTAGAGCGAGCCCAGATTGACATAGTTCCTACCCTGCCAATCGGCAGCCCCGCCGCGCCCGATAGCATCGACGTAGAGGTCTAAGGCGTTCTGCAACTCTCCGCGTCCGTGATAGACCGTGGCCAAGCTGCTCATGATCTCGACTTCCAGGGAGTGATCTCCAACCTGCAAGCTCTTCTCGAGCGCCGCCCGGTAGGTCTGCTCGGCCTCGGCGAGATTCCAACGCGCCTTTTGAATGGTGGCCAGGCTATTTAAGGCGTGTACCTCGCCTGCTAGATCGCCCGCGGCACTCTCGAGAGCGATCGCCTTCTCTGCCCAACGCCGCCCCTCCTCGTAGTTCGCCGGTTCCTTGGATTTACAGAGATAGCCGAGATCGGAGGCGGTATCCCCCTCCGCCGACAGGTCCCCCAAACGTCGCCAGAGCTCGAGCGCCCGCAGGCTGGAACTGAAGGCCTGATCGACTTGGCCGAGAATGAACTGGGCGCTGGCGAGGTTGTTCCAGGCCGCGGCGGCGCCTCGCGGGTAGCCTTGCCGCTGGGACGCGGCCTGGATCTCCATCAGATCGGGCACCGCTGCGGCGGCGGCCTTCTGGTCCTGCCCATCGATCTCGATCCTACGGCTCTCGATTCGAGCGTCGGTCTCACCCTCAAAGTCTCCCGCCTCATGCGACAGTCGACGCGCCTCTTCGAGCTTCGCGAGAGCCTGGTCATCGGCATTCGGGAGGGCGGTCTGGCGCGCGTTGAGCCCTTCGGCCAGCTTGCGCAGGGCTTCGACCCGGAGCGGATCGGACGGGGTCGCGGGACGAAGCTCCTCGATCGCGGCCTCGTAGCCGCCCGCCGAGCCTGGAGCTGCCACGGCGGTAAGGGTCAGCCGGTACCGGCCGGCCTGTCGGGTGACCAGGGACAGCACCTTGACCGTGCGCCGGACCGAACGGCCGGCCACGGCGGCGAGATCTCCGGAAGGACTCGCGAGAACGGCGCCGATCTTCAATCCCTTCTGCCGCACGGCGAGCCGCAGATACTGTCCAGCCCCGAGGTCGAGGTCGTAGGCACGCCTCTCGCCCGGAACGAGGGTTCCCGTGGCGGGCGCTCCGGTGACGAGCAGGGGCGCGGGCGGGAGCGCGCGCCGGATCGGCGCGGCGCGATCCGGAAGGGGCGACCGGCCACATCCGCACGCCGACCCCGCCAGGGCGAGCCCCAGGAGCGCGGCCGCCCGACTGCGGCGGAGAGGGTGGAAACGATGACGGCGTACCTGGATGACCGGTTCCCCTCGTCTGGGCTGGACAGCTTCGATTCTAGCTCCGCGCGCCGCGATCCTCGCTCGTAACCGCACGGAAGTGCCGCCGGTTCAAGATTTTGTGACAACATACTCCAAAAAGCTGCCTTGACTTGACCGGCGGCGGTCCGGCAGCATCCCGGATCGAGAGGAGCCGCTATGCAGGCGGAAGACGCCGAGGTCGTCGATGGTTATCTCAAGGGGGAGACGCAGGCGGTGGGGACCGTCGATAGCTGGATCGCGCGCGCCGCCTACCCCTACCAGAGGCGCCTGGCCACTCGCTGGGACGATGTCCTCCAGGACATCCGGCTGGAGGTCACCCGTCTCTTGATGCAGGGCAAGTTCCGCGGCGAGTCGAGCTTCAAGACCTATCTATGGCGAGTGGTCAGCCATACCTGCCTCGACCAGATCCGCTCGGACGGCCGGGTGAAGTGGACCGAAATCAACGGCGACGACCCGGAGGAACCCTCCTTTAACACCGCATCGCCGGCGAACGAAGGACCGGGGGCGCGCTCGGAGGTCAAGGATCTGCTCCTCAGGGTGCTCGAGCGGGTTCCGGCGGAATGCCGGGAGCTCTGGCGCATGATCAACGCCGGCCTCTCCTACCGCGAAATGAGCAACCGCCTGGGAGTGGCGGAAGGGACGCTGCGGGTGCGGGTCCTGCGCTGCCGGGAAAAGGCGGTGGCGGTCCGTGCCGAGCTCGCCGGCGCGGCCCTGTAACGTCGGCGCCGCGCCAACGCCTACCATGGCGGGAGGAGCACAAGGCGAATGAACTGTCAAGAGGCGATCGAACGGTTACCATGGTGGCTCAACGGCTCCCTCGAGCCCGAGGAGCGGCGCGAGGTGGAAGCGCACCTCGCGGAATGCGCGTCCTGCCGCGAGGCCCTGAAGGAGACCCGCCTCGCCTGGGAGGTCTACGCCCAGCACGTCCCGATCGCGGCCCTGGTGGCCTACGCTGCCGACGAGCGCCCGGAAGGGAGCGATCCCAGCCTCTTCGAGCGTCATCTGGAGGACTGTCCGCAGTGCGCGGCCGAGCTCGAGATGGCCCGCGCGAGCCGCCTCTTGAGCGAGCACAACGAGGTGCCGCTCCTCGTCCCCCGCCAGACGGCCGTGCCCGCCCGGCGGCCGAGCCGCGAGCGGGGCTGGCAGGCGGCGGCGCTCGCCGCCGGTCTCACCGGGTTGGTCGCGATGGGCGGCTGGGTGGGGACCGTCCAGCAGCTGCACCGGTCCGCTGCGCAACTCGCTTCTGTCGAGAGAGAGACGCCGCGTCTCCGCGGCGGCAAGGCCCAGGCGGCTCCAGCGGCCGGCGGCCACTCCATCAGCGCCCAGCTCTCCGCCGATTCCGTCGTCCGCGGCGAAACCCTCAGTAAGCCCGTTGCCATCTCACTGCCAAAGGCCGGAGAGGCGACGATCCTCCTCAACCATCCGGCCGATACTCCCGGCGAGCATGCCTACAAGATCCTCGACGCGCAGGGCAGGACGCTGGCGAGCGGCGAGGGGCTCCAGCCGAGCCCCCTTCACTCCTACCTCGTGACTTTCGACTCCAAGCTCCTGCCCCCGGGTCCCTACACGATCCAGCTCTCCAGCCTTGGCAGCGCCGAAAGCCCAACGAGCTTCTCTTTCATCGTCAAGTAGACACCTGGCGGCCTCCCGCCAGGTCCGCGATCCCCTACTGCAGCCGCTGCGCGGCCGCCCCGTGGATGGCGAGGGTCGCCGGGTCCTGGAGGAAGGCCGCGACCCCGAGGTCGCTCCGCTTCCAGCTCGGGTCGATCGCCAGGGCCACTGCCCCGGAGTGCGCGGCGCCGGGGGTGGCGGGGAGGGTGAAGGCCTTGACCAGCCGCCGCACGACGTAGTCGTTGCGAAGCGTCCGGTGGGCGTTCTCGCCGCGGCCCACCGCCGTCGTCAGGTTGGTCTCGTAGAGGGCGACCCAGACGTCCAGGCCCTTGCCCGCATTGGGGTTCCCCACGATACTCGCGTCGACCGACGCCTGGACCGCCGCGGCCTCCGGCGCGAGGCGCAGGGCGACCCGGCCGTCCGCCGGGATCTTCAGGGCCTCGGCGATCCGCTGCCGCACCTGGCCCTCCTCCGAACCCACGCATTCGCTCCGGCCGTTGATCACCGCCTGGGGGGTGTAGACCCGCCCGCCGAGCCGGAAGGCCTCGGAGTAGCGGTTCTGCCGCCCCGACCAGTCGGCGGAGGAGAAGGGATCGCGCCAGCCGATCGAGTTCCAGTAGTCGACGTGGAAGGAGAGCGGGATCACCCGGCCGGCGAGCTCCCGGTCCTGGCCGAGCAGGGTCAGCAGGCGGTCGGCCGGCGGGCAGCTCGAGCAGCCCTGCGAGGTGAAGAGCTCGACCAGGACGGGGCTGGCGCCGGTGGATGCCGAGGGCTGCGGGGCGGCGGCGATCAGGGCGAAGGCGGCCAGCCCGAGCAGGGTAAGAAGGGTGAGGGATGATTTCATGGGCGTTCTAGCTCCTTCCAGTCGTCATCATACCCCTGAGGTACGGCCCGGGCCGGCCGGATGGACCGCTCCGGGACGGGACCTAGTGGAGGAACATCGGCAGGCCCTGCACCTCGGTCACCTTGGGCCGGTACTGGGCGCGGTCGTAGAAGCGCTCGACGTCCACCTTCTTGACCCCCTGGCCCACCTTCTCCAGGTCGACGGCGTCGTACTTGCCGCCCAGGACCGCGGTCATCCGCCCAAGCCGGCGGGTGAGGACCAGGTCGGCCGCCAGGTTGCCGAAGTTGTTGGCGACCAGCCGGTCGAGGGCGTCGGGGGGACCGGAGCGCATGAGGTAGCCCAGGCGCTGGTAGATCACCCGCTCCTGGGTCTCCGACTGGAGCGCCGTCCGCAGGTAGCGGCCGACCCCGCCCAGCTCGCGGTTACCCACCGCGTCGGCCTCGCCGGTCTCGAACGGCTCGCCCCCCTGGGGGTAGGCGCCCTCGGAGACCGCGACGACGGCGTAGCCGCTGGGGTTCGAGCGCTTGTCCTCGGCGAGCAGCCGGACGATGGCCTCGGTGTCGAAGGGGACCTCCGCGATCACCGCCCGGTCGGTCCCCCCGAGATAGGAGGAGAGGAGACAGGTCTCCCCCGAGTAGCGGCCGAAGAGCTCGACGACCAGGAAGCGCTCGTGCGAGCCGGCCACCGTCCGCAGGTCGTTGATGAAGTTGATCGAGCGGGTGACCGCGGTCGAGAAGCCGATGCAGTAGTCGGTCCCGTAGACGTCGTTGTCCATGGTCTTGGGGACGGCGATGAGGCCGACCCCCTCCCGGTGCAGGCGGCGGGCGAAGGTCAGGGTGCCGTCGCCGCCGATCGTCACCAGGGCGTCCAGGCGCAGGAACTCGAGCGCCCGGAGAGCGGCCCGGGTCAAGTCGACCCGGCCGTCGGGACCCGGCGCGGCGATCTCAGCCAGGCCGCCCCGCAGATGCTCCGGGACGGCGTCCGGCTGCATCAAGGCCGGGTTGATCCGCGAGGTGTGGAGGATCGTGCCGCCGCTCCGGTCGATCGTCCGCGTGTTGGCCCGGGTCAAGGGGAGGATCCAGGCGGAGTTGTCGGCGCCGTGGAAGGGGATGATGTTCAAGAGCGCCGCGTAGCCGCGGCGCAGCCCGATGACCTCGCAGCCCGCCTCCTCCATGCGGTAGACGAAGGCCTTGATCGCGTTGTTCAACCCCGGCACGTCGCCGCCGCCGGTGAGGATGCCGACCCGTCTCGCCATCGGCGGCTACCCCAGCGCCGCCATGCGCTCGATCAAATCGACCACCCGGTTGGAGTAGCCCCACTCGTTGTCGT
>JAXDLD010000460.1:0-4821 GCA_034666805.1 Acidobacteriota bacterium | reverse complement strand
CTATCAGACCGGCCGCGTTGTCGGGGGTGCAGGAGCCGCCGTAGAGGATCGGCACCGCCTCCGCCACCTCGGGTCCCAGGCGCTCGCTTAAAAGTCGGCGGATGTAGGCGTGGGCCTCGGCGGCGATCGCCGGAGTGGCGCTCTGGCCGGTGCCGATCGCCCACACCGGCTCGTAGGCGACGGCGAAACCCTCGGGCGGCGCTGCGAGGAGGGCTCCGAGCTGGCGCTCGAGCACCGCCCAGGTCTCCCCCCGCTGGCGCTCCTCCCGGGTCTCGCCGATGCAGAGCATGGGGCTCAGGTGATGGCGGACCGCGGCGGCGACTTTCGCCGCCACCAGGGCGTCGTCCTCGCCGTGATCGCGGCGCCGCTCGCTGTGGCCGCAGAGCGCCCAGCTGCAGCCGGCGTCGCGGAGCTGGGCGGCCGAGACGTCGCCGGTGTGCGCCCCCTTCTCCGCCGGATGGAGGTCCTGGGCCCCCACCGCCATGTCGGTCTCGGCGAGCTCGGCGACGACGGCGGGGATCAGCGGGTAGGAGGGGAAAACCACGGTCCGCACCGCCGAGCCGTGGAAGGTCCGGCGCAGCGTGCGGCACCAGGCCACGGCGTCGGCCCGCAGCAGGTGCATCTTCCAGTTGGCGGCGATCAGCCGCCGCTTGCGGCGCTCGGGGCTCATCGGCGCTCCAGGGCGGCGACCCCGGGGAGGGTCTTGCCGGCCAGGAGCTCGAGGGCGGCGCCGCCGCCGGTCGAGACGTGACCGACCCGCTCGGCTACCCCCGCCTGCTTGGCGGCGGCGACCGTCTCGCCGCCGCCCAGGACCGAGAACCCCGGACAGTGGGCGAGGGCCTCGGCCACCGCGCGGGTGCCGGCGTCGAAAGGCGGCTTCTCGAAGACCCCCATGGGGCCGTTCCAGAAGAGGGTGCGGGCGCGGCCGATGGCCGCCGCGAAAGCCTCCCGGGTGGCGGGGCCGATGTCGACCGCCTTCGTTCCGACTGGCACCCGGCCGGCGGGCACAGTCTCGATCCGGCCCGGGGCCGAGAGGTCGTCGGTGACCACGAGGTCGACAGGGAGGATCACCTCGAGGCCGCGCGCCGCCGCCCGGGCGAGGATCTCGCGGGCGAGGTCCAGCCGCTCGCTCTCGACCAGCGAGCCGGCGAGGTCGTGCCCCTGGGCGGCGAGGAAGGTGTTGGCCATGCCGCCTCCCACGAGGAGGAGGTCGAGGCGGGGGAGGAGGTTTTCCAGGGTGTCGATCTTGCCCTCGATCTTCGCTCCCCCGAGGATGGCGGCGAAGGGGCGCTCCGGTTCGCCCAGGAGGCGGGAGAGGGAACGGACCTCGCGCACCATGAGCCGGCCGGCCGCCTTCCTGCCCAAGCGTTCGGGTACCCCCACCACCGAGGCGTGGGCACGGTGGGCGCTGCCGAAGGCGTCGTCCACATAGGCCTCGGCGAGAGCGGCGAGCTGGCCGGCGAAGGCGGGATCGTTCTTCTTCTCCCCGGCGTGGAAGCGGAGGTTCTCGAGGAGCGCGATGCCGCCGGGCTGAAGCTCGGCGGCGACCCGCTCGGCCGGCGCCCCCACGCAGTCCTCGGCGAAGAGCACCGGCCGGCCGAGGAGCTCCGCCAGCTTGGCCGCCACCGGCCGCAGGCTGGAACGCGGGTCCGGAGCGTCCTTCGGGCGCCCGGCGTGGGAGGCGAGGAGCAGGCGCGCCCCGGCGGCCGACAGCTCCCGGATCGTCGGCAGCGCCTCCTCGAGCCGGGTCGCGTCCACCACCTCGCCCGCTGGCGAGAGGGGGACGTTGAAGTCCACCCGCACGAAGATCCGCCGGCCGGCGAGGGTGGCGAGATCGAGGTCTTCCAGGGTCAGCAGCTCAGGCATCGACAATTCCTCTCTATTCTCTCTCTATAGGGCCGGCGATCCGCAGCAGCAGATCCAGGAGCCGGTTGGCGTAACCCCACTCGTTGTCGTACCAGGCGACGACCCGCACCAGGCGGTCGCCCACCGCCTGGACGAGCGGCAGGTCGATCACCGCCGAGCGCGGGTCGCCCACGAAATCGGAGGAGACCAGCTCCTCCTCGGTGACGGCGAGGAAGCGGCCCATCTCTCCCGCCGCGGCGGCGCGGAAGGCGTCGCGCACCGCCGCCGCCGGGGCCGGCCGGTCGACCCAGGCCACGAGGTCGAGCATCGCCACCGCCGGGGTCGGCACCCGCACCGCGAGGCCGGCGATCCGGCCGGCGAGCTCCGGCATCAGCCTCTCCAGGGCCGCCGGGGTCGTCGTCGCGATGGGGATGATATTCGCCGCCGCCGCCCGCGACCGCCGCGGGTCGGAGTGGGCGGAGTCGAGCAGCCGCTGGTTCTCAGTGTAGCTGTGGACCGTGTTCATGAGCGCGTGCCGGATCGTAAAGCCGTCGTGCAAGACCTTCGCCACCAGGGCGAGGGCGCTCGTCGTGCAGGAGGCGAGGCTGACCACCGCGTGCCGCCGCGGATCGAAGGCGTCCACGTTCCAGCCGAAGCAGAGGTCGGCGTCCACGGGGTCCGCGGGGTCGGGGTTGGCGGAGACGACGACCGTCCGCACCGGCCCGCGCAGATGCTCGGCGGCGCGGGAGCGGCCGAGGAACCGGCCGGTCGCCTCGACCACCACCTCGACCCCCGCGCTCTCCCAGGGGATGCCGGCGGGCTCCGGGACGGCGAAGACCGGCATCTCCCGGCCGTCGATCGCGATCCCCCCGGGGACACCTTCGACGGCCTCGACCGCTGCCACGGTGCCGGGGAAGGGACCGTGCACCGTGTCCCTGGCCAGGAGGTGGGCGAGGGCCCGCGCCGGGACGAGGTCGTTGACCGCCGCCGGCACGATCTCCTCCCGGCCGTGGGCCAGGCGCAGGAGGGCGCGGCCGATGCGGCCGACGCCGTTGATGCCGAAACGCAGGGACATGGGCGGTTCTCTCGTCGCCGCTGGATCTCTTAAGGTGACCGGCCGTTGCGGCCCGGGAGCGGGCCATGTAGTCTATCAGCGCTGTCCCGCCTTTTTGCGCAGGCGCACTAAAGGCAGTGAAGAGGGCCGCGCCTCTGTGGTCCCTTGAAGGAGAGAACGCTATGCAAGAAATGATTATGGGCAAGTACTGCAAGGCCTACCTCTTGAAGGACCTTCGGGCCTATCCGAAGTGGACCGAGAAGGGGGAGAACGCGCGCAAGGAGAAGAAGGAGGTCGACGGCAAGGAGGTCGAGATCGACACCGTGCTTGACGACGACTCGATCGTCTACATCCAGGAGACCTACATCGTCACCCACGGCATCTTCCTCAACCTGAACATCATCTTTGAGGACGTCACCGACGAGTGGAAGGACTTCTGCCACAACACCTTGAACTTCGAGATCCCGGTCTACGAGCCGATCAACATCCCGAAGGCCGAGGGGCAGACCGAAGGTGCGGGCGAGGGTCAGGGCGCCGAGGGCGCCGGGACGGCAGGCTGACAGAGCCTTCCCGCGGGCGGCGCCAAAACCCTGCCTCGGCAGGGTTTTCGTTTTCTCCCCTGGTGCTGGGGATCGAGACCTCCTGTGACGACACCGCCTGCGCCGTCGTCGACGGCGAGGGTCGGGTCCTCGCCTCGGCGGTGTCGAGCCAGCTCGCCGCCCACCGCCCCTACGGCGGGGTGGTGCCGGAGATCGCCTCGCGCGAGCACCTGCGCAACTGGCCGCTGGTGAGCGCCGAGGCGCTCGCCGCGGCCGGGGTCGACCTCGGGGAGATCGAAGTCGTGGCCGCCACCCGCGGGCCCGGCCTCGTCGGCGCCCTCTTAGTCGGGCTCTCCCTCGGCAAGGCCATCGCCTACGCTCGGAAGCGCCCCTTCCACGCCGTCCACCACCTGGAAGGTCACCTCTACTCGCCCTTCCTCCGCCCCGGCCCGCCGCCGACACCAGCGGAACCCCTCCCCGACCGTTTCACCGGGCTCGTCCTCTCGGGCGGGCACAGCAGCCTCTTCGACATTGGAGACGGCGGGGCGGCGGTGACGACCCTGGGCGAGACCCGGGACGACGCCATGGGGGAGGTCTTCGACAAGGTGGGCAAGCGCCTGGGCCTCCCCTACCCGCAAGGGCCCCGGGTCGACGAGTTGGCCGAGCGCGGCGACCCGGCGGCGCGGCCCCTCCCCGTCCCCGACTGCGGAGCGACCCTCGACTTCTCCTACTCGGGGTTGAAGAGCCAGGCGCTCCTGGAGATCGAACGCCTGGAGGCACGGTTGGGCCCCCTGGATCTCGGGAAGATCGAAGAGGCGGAGATCCCGTCCGCGGTCCTCGACCTCCTCGCCGGTTTCCGCGCCGCCGCCGTCGCCCAGGTCCTCGAGCGGCTGGACCGCCTGGACCGGCTCTCGGGGTCCGAGGGGGGCCCCCTCCTCGCCGTCTCCGGCGGGGCGGCCGCCAACCGGCTGCTCCGCCGCGAGCTCGCCGCCTGGGCCGCCCGCCGCGGGGTCGACCTCCGGCTGGTGCCCTTGACCTATGCCGGCGACAACGCCGCCATGATCGCCTTCGCCGCCCTCCTCCGCCACCGGCGGGGGCTCGCCGACGATCCGCTGACCGCCGAGGCCGAGAGCCGCATCCCCATCTGATTCCAATCGATATTGGAGAGCCATGCCCGTTCTCGCGCCGAAGTGGAAGATCGCCGTCGCCATGGGGCTGGTCTACGTCATCTGGGGGTCGACCTACCTCGCCATCCGTTTCGCCGTCCAGACCCTGCCGCCCCTGACCATGAGCGGGGTCCGCTTCTTGATCGCCGGCGGCCTCCTCTACGGCTGGTCGGCGCTCCGCGGCGGCGAGCGGGTGCGGGCGGTCCACTGGCGGTCG
>JAXDLD010000459.1:0-7164 GCA_034666805.1 Acidobacteriota bacterium | reverse complement strand
GTCGAGCCGCGGAGCGCCGCCCCCGGCACCCCCGGCCCGCCGGGCGAGGACCGGATCGGTGCGGCGCAGGCGCAGGAGGTCGCGGTGCAGGGCATAGGCCGCGGCATGCTTCTCGCGCTCTCCGAGGTCGAGCTTGCAGCTCTCGAAGGTGGCGAGGGCGCCGGGATCGGGGACGGCGGCCCGGGACTCCTCCGAATCGAGGCTGGGGAACTGGGCCAGGAACTCGTGCCTGCCTGCCCGCACGAGCTTGGCGAGATCGGGCTCGTGGTCGGCGAAGTAGACGAACGGGGCCGAGGAGTTGAACTCCTGACCCTGGAAGAGCATGGGGGTCGCAGGGCCGAGCAGGAGGAGGGCGGTCATCGCCCGATAGCGCCCCGGGTTGGCCCGGGAATGCAAGCGCTCGCCGCGGATCGAGTTCGCCACCTGGTCGTGGTTCTCCAAGAAGCTGACGAAGGCCCAGGGCGGGAGGTCGAGGCCGGGGGTGCCGCGGCGCTTTTTCTGCCAGGTGTAGCGCTGCCCCTGGTAGAGGTAGCCATACTTGGCGGCCGAGACCAGCTCCTGGGGGGAGCCGCAGTAGTCCGTGTAGTAGGCCTCGCTGTGCCCGGTCAAGGCGACGAAGGCGGTGTGGTGGAAGTCGTCGTTCCAGAGGGCGTCGAGGCCGTACCCCCCCGACTCCTCCGGCCGCACCAGCCGGGTGTGCTGCGGCTCGTTCTCGGCCACCAGGTAGGCCCCCCGCTCGCGCCCGAGCTGGCCCGCGGCCTGGCGCACCTCGCGGGCGAGGGCGGCGAGGATGGGCGCGGGGGAGTCGTCGTGGATGTCCTGGGTGGCGTCGAGGCGCAGGCCGTCGAAGTGGTACTCCTCGATCCAGTAGCGGGCGTTGGTCAAGTAGAGCTCGCGCACCCCTTGGGAGCCCGGGCCGTCGAAGTTGATGGCCACCCCCCAGTCGGTATGGTGGCGCTCGCTGAAATAGGCGGGGGTGAACTGGGTGAGATAGTTGCCGTCCGGCCCCAGGTGGTTGTAGACGACGTCCAGGATGACCCCGAGCCCGGCCGCGTGGGCGCGGTCGACGAAGAGCCGCAGCTCGTCGGGCTCGCCGTAAAGGCGGGTGGGGGCGAAGAGGCCGACCCCGTCGTAGCCCCAGCCGAAGCGGCCGGGGAAGTCGGCGACCGGCATGACCTCGAGGATCGTGATGCCGAGGGCCGCCAGCTCGCCGAGCTCGGCCGCCGCGGCCCGCCAGGTGCCCTCGCGGGTGAAGGTGCCGACGTGCATCTCGTAGAGCACCGCGCTCCGGGCATCGACCCCCTTCCAGGCCCGGTCGGTCCAGGCGAAGGCCGCCGGATCGACCACTTGCGACGGCCCGTGCGGCCCCCGCGGCTGGAAGCGCGAGGCGGGGTCCGGGAAGGGCCCCTCTCCGTCGAGCCGGAAACGGTAGAGGGTCCCGGGACCGGCCTCCCGGACGACACCTGAGAAGTAGCCGTCGGGCTCGGGCATCAGGGGAAAGGTGCCGGCGGCCGGACCCTCGAAGACCACCTCGACCCGCTGCCGCGCCGGAGCCCAGACCCGGAAGTGGACGCCGCCGCCCGCGGGCATGGGCTCCGCCCCGATCGGCAGCCGGCGCCGGTGCGGGGTGGGAGATGCCGGGCGGGCGCCGCCGCGCACGGGGGTATCGACCTCTTTCGTGACTGCCACGCTCCGGCCTCCTTCCGCGGGCGACAGAATGCACAGGGTATGCCGATCCGTTTTCGGGTATATTCCCCGCCCGGCAAGCTGGAATGAGCCCTGGAGTGAGCATGGAAGAGCATCCCAACGACCTCGTCCGCAAGCTGCGCGATCTCGCCCAGAACCTCTGGTGGTCCTGGCAGCCCGAGATCCGTTTCATCTTCCGCGAGCTCGACCCTGAGCTCTGGCGGACGGCCTACCACAATCCGGTCGCCATCCTGAACCGCCTGGCGGACGCCGAGATCGGCGACCGCGTGCGGGATCTGGAGATGCAGACCCGCATCGACCAGGCCCACCGGCGCCTGCGCACCTACCTGGCGGAGGGCGGCCGCTGGGGGCGGACCTACGGCGGGCCGCTCCTCGCCCACCCGGTCGCCTACTTCTCGGCCGAGTTCGGCATCCACCAGTCGCTCCCCATTTACTCGGGTGGCCTGGGGGTCCTGGCCGGCGATCACTTGAAGAGCACGAGCGACCTCGGGGTGCCGGTCGTGGGGGTGGGCCTCCTCTACAACCAGGGCTACGTCCACCAGCACATCGACGAGAACGGCTGGCAGCAGGACCGCTACGAGCCGATCGAGGCCGGCGACCTGCCGATCGTGCCGATTGCCGGGCCGGACGGGACGCAGAGGCGGATCGCGGTCGAGCTCCCCGGACGCAACGTTCACCTGCGGCTCTGGCGGGTGGAGGTGGGGCGGAGCGACCTCGTCCTCTTAGACGCTCGGGACGACGCCAACTCGGCCGAGGATCAGGACCTGACCGCCCGGCTCTACGGGGGGGACCAGGAGACCCGCATCCAGCAGGAGCTGCTCCTCGGAGTGGGCGGCTACCGGGCTTTGGGCGAGCTCGGGGTCCAGCCCTCGGTCCTGCACCTGAACGAGGGGCACTCCGCCTTCGCCCTTTTGGAGCGGGCCCGGCAGCTGGTCGAGATCCAGGGCCTGCACGCGAGCGACGCCCTCCGCGAGGTGGCGGCGAGCTCGGTCTTCACCACCCACACCCCCGTCGACGCCGGGCACGACCGCTTCCGCACCGACCTGGCCGCCACTCACCTGGCACCCCTCGCCCAGGGGCTGGGGATGACGATCGCGGAGGTCCTGGCCCTCGGTTCCGAGCGGCCGGAGGACGGCGGCGCGCCGTTCTGCCCCACGGTCCTCGCTTTGAACCTCTCCCGGCGCTCGAACGGCGTCTCCGCTCTCCACGGCCGGGTGTCGCGCCGGATGTGGCAGCCCCTCTACCCCCAGCGGACGGAGGACGAGGTGCCGATCGGCCACATCACGAACGGCATCCACGTGCGCACCTGGCTCGCCGCCGACATGCACGCCATGATCGCCCACTACCTCGGTCCCGACTGGCTCGACCGGGTGACCGAGAACGAGATCTGGGACGGCATCGACGCCATTCCCGACGCCGAGATCTGGGAGGTGCACCAGGTGTTGAAGGCCCGGCTCCTCACCTTCGTGCGGCGGCGGCTGGCCGACCGCCGGGAGCGCCTGGGTCTGCCCATCCCCGAGCGCGAGCCGCTGGCGCCCGAGGCCCTGACCCTGGGCTTCGCCCGCCGCTTCGCCACCTACAAGCGGGCGGACCTCCTCTTCCAGGACCTGGATCGCATGGCCCGCCTGGTGGGCGACCCCGAGCGCCCCTTGCAGCTCATCTTCGCCGGCAAGGCCCACCCGCGGGACACCGGCGGCAAGGCCCTCGCCCAGCGGGTGGCGAGCCTGGAGCGCGACCCGCGCTTCGCCGGCCGGGTGGTGTTCGTCGAGAACTACTCGATGCACGTCGGCCGCCAGCTGGTCCAGGGGGTGGACGCCTGGCTCAACACGCCGAGGAAGCCGCTCGAGGCGTGCGGGACGAGCGGCCAGAAGGCGATCCTGAACGGGGTGCTCAATATTTCCATTCTGGATGGCTGGTGGGCCGAGGGGTACGACGGCGGCAACGGCTTCGCGGTCGGCGCCGGGGAGGTCCACGCCAACCCCGACGTCCAGGACGAGCGCGACGCCATGGCCCTCTTCGAGACCCTGGAGCAGCAGGTGATCCCGCTCTACTACCGGCGCGACGCCGAGGGCATCCCCCGCGGCTGGATCGCGCGGGTCAAGCGGGCCATCCAGACCCTCGCCCGGCGCTACAACGCCGATCGCATGGTGATGGACTACGTCCGCGAGTGCTACCTGCAGGCGGCGGGCGGCAACACCTGCAAGATGCCGTAGAGCCGGACGGCTGGCGGGATGGAGGCGATGAGGATACGGGGCGGGTGTCCTCCCCGCGGACCCACCCGCCCGGGAGAGAGACACCTCTAAGTTAGCGCCGATGCCAGCGAGACTCTCCGCGTGGGTACAGTATCCTCTTCCTCGATGTCCCCCCGCCCGGTCCGCTTCCGTCCGCCGCCGGTGGCGATGTCGCCCGCCATCCTCTGGATGCTCCGGCGGGCGTTCGGGCCTCCGGGGACGCCCGCTCCCGCCGTCGAGCCGGCGGTGGCCCTCGCGCTCTGCCGCCAGTTCGAGCTCGCCGGCCGGGTCGCGGCCCGGCAGGGGCGGGCCCGGCTGCTCTCGGAGCTGGGGGAGGAGGGCGCTGCCGGGTTGGTTCACGAGCAGACCGCCTCGGCGGGGATGGGGATGCGCCTCGCCGCTCTCGCTACCCGGGTCGCCGAGGCCGCGGCGGAGCGCGGCATCCCCCTCGTCTTCTTGAAGTTCGCCGCCCTGGAGCTCTCCGGCGCCCTCGCCCCCGGCAGCCGGTGGGCCTGCGACGTCGACGTCCTGGTGCCGGAGGAGGGAGCGGAGGAGCTTCAAGGGGCGCTCGCCGCCCGCGGGCTTTCCGCCTCCACCCTGCCGGAGCTCGAGCACCAGCTTCCCACCCTGGCCGGGCCGGAAGGGGTGGTCGAGCTCCACCGGGTCCTCCTCGGGGTGCGGCTTTCCGGGCGCGGTTCGGCGACCGCCGGGGACCTCGCCCAGGCGGGGCTCCTCGTCCCTCTGCCGGATCTCCCCGGCCGCGCCGCCACTCCCGCCCCGGCGGTCGCCGCCGCCTATGCCCTCGTCCACGGCCTCGGCCAGCACGGCTGGTGGCCGCTGTCCTATCCGCTCTTCAAGATGGTCGCCGACCTCCTCGATCTCGGGTTTGGCGAAGCGCCTGGCGCCTCGATCGGCACCTCGGCAGAAGCGGCTGGCACCTGGATCGCGGGCACCTGGATCGCGGAGGACGTCCCGCCGGCCGAGGTCGCGGCGGTGCGCCTCCTCTGCGCCGCTCTCGCTGCGGGGGACGACCTCTCCTCCTGGGGGGAGGCACCCGATCCTCCGGCGCTCCTCCTTCGCCACCTCCTCGCCGGCCGGCTCGACCCGGGCTATGAGCGGTCGCTCCGGCTGGGGCTCTTCCGGGGGCAGCCGAGCGACCGGCCGCCCGCCACCCGCCTCGCCCGCACCCTCTTCCGCACGGTCTTCCTCACCCGCGGCCAGGTCGACGCCCTCTACGGCCCGCCCCGAGGCGGCGCCCTGGGCTACCTCGGGCGCCGGCTCTGGCGCCCCGTCGACCTCGCCGGCCGCCTCGTGAGCTACGGCGCGAGCGCCTGGAAAGCCCGCTCGTAAGCCCGGTCTCGTATACTCGCCGGCCATGAGCAAGGCGAAGAGACCCGGCCGGGCGCCTTCCCGGCTGGGGGGCCGCGGGGCGGACAGGATGGGCGGCGTCACGGCCGAGGGCTGGGCCGTGGCCGTGCTCTGGCTCCTCGTCCTCCTGCCGCCCGTCCTGCCGCCATCCTTCGCCAAGGAGGCGTTCCGGCTCCCCAAGCTCCTGCTCTCCGAGTGGCTGGGTCTGGCCTCGCTTCTCCCCTTGGCCTTCCGGCTGCGGACGGTCGGCCTGGTGCGCTGGCGCGATCTCCGGCAGGACCCTGCCCTTGCCGCCCTGGCCGCCGTCGCTCCGCTCCTGGCCGTCGCCACGGCGGGCCTCGCCACCGCCCATCACCCGCTCCTCCTGCGCGAGGCCCTGGCCGACCTCTGGATCGGCGCCGCCTGTCTGGCCGGCTGGAGCGCCGGGCTCTCTCGGCCCCGGCTCGAGCGGCTCCTCGCTCTTCTGCTCGTCCCGGCGGCGATCCTCGCCCTCCTCGGCATCCTCCAGTTCCATGGCCTCTACCAACCGTTCCAGTTCGAGGGGCGGGCGCGGGCCGGGCGGCTCGCCGTCACCTCCCTGGCCGGCAACCCGGGCGACCTCGGCGCCTATCTCGTGCTCCCCTGCCTCGTCGCCCAGTGGACCCTCCTCCGCGAGCTGGCGGGCCGGCGCCGGGGGCCCGTCCTCGCCGCGGTGGCGGCGGCCCTGGCGATCTGCCTCTATGCCATGGCGGCGACCCAGACGATCTCCGCCCTCGCCGCGGTGGCCGCCGGGAGCCTCGTCCTCTGGGGGCTTCTCGCGCCCCGCCGCTTCCTCCTGCCGGCGGTCGCCGGAGGCCTGGGGCTCGCCGCTCTCCTCGTCCTCGCCGTCTCCCCCCTGCGGGCGCGGGTGGTGGAGAAGGCCGGGGAGCTCGCCCGGGGCGACTGGAACTATGTGCTCACCGGCCGGCTCGATCCCTGGCGGGCGGCCGCCTTCCTGCTCGCCGAGCACCCCCTGACGGGGGTCGGCCAGGGCGGGTTCCAGGCCGAGTTCGTCCCCGCCAAGCTGGCCCTCCTCGACCGCGGGGTGACGTTCTTCGCCGGCACCGCCGAGGCCTCGTTCGAGAACGCCCACGACGAGATCCTGGACATCGGGGCCGACCTCGGGGTGCCGGGTCTCCTCGCCCTCGGCTGGGGGATCTGGCTCCTGCTCTCCGCCCTGCGCCGGATGTCCGCCGGCCGCGACCGGCGGGAGGTTGCCCTCGCCTGGGGAGGGACGGTCGCCCTCGCCCTCCTCTCCCTCTTCCAGTTCCCCTTCCGGGTCGCCCTGGTGGCGTTTCCGTTCCTGCTCTTCCTGGCCTGGGTCTTCGCCGTCGGCGCGACCGGGGAGAGAGAAGGGGAGGAGGCTTAGATGAAGGGGAGCACCCTCGCCTGGCTCCTCGCCTTCGCCGTGGCCGCGGCCCTCGTCTGGCAGGGGCACCGCTGGCACGACCGGCTCCAGGGCAGCGCCATGCTGCGCCAGGTGGAGCTGGTGTCGATCAGCGCCGCCAGCTCCGGTCGGGCCCCGCGTAACATCCTGCCCGCCCATCTGGAGCTGTTGCGCCGCGCCGCGGAGCTCGACCCGGCCGAGGTGGGCATCCCCATCGCCCGGGCCAACCAGTTCGTCCTCTTCGGCGACCCCCGGGGGGCGATCCCCGCCTACCGCCAGGCCATGGCGATGGAGCCCAAGGCGGTGATCTACTTCGGCCTCGGGCGGGCGCTCCTCGCGAGCGGCGATCTGGAGGAGGCGCGGCGCAACTTCCGGACCGCCGTACGGCTCGACCCCACCCTCGCCGGGCAGATCCCGGAGGGCGGCCGGTGAAGACCTTCGCCGCCGTCCGCG
>JAXDLD010000458.1:0-6286 GCA_034666805.1 Acidobacteriota bacterium | reverse complement strand
CCGAGTTGACGAAGAAGTAGTCGCCCCAGAGGACGTTCTGGTTCGTCGCGTCGCCCGTGCCGCCGGCCGCGAAGTAGCCGAGGTCGCCGGGGAAGCGAAGCGAGCAGTTGTTGACCGTGTCCACCGTCACGTAGCCGCGGGCGATGTTGTCGCCGTAGGCCAAGCCCGCGCAACCGCCCAGCAGGCTCGAGAACTGGCCCGTGAGAGAGGTCTGCAGGTGGGTGACGAAGCTCGCCGGCAGCGCGCCGGTCGGCAGCTGGCCGCTGCAGGAGGCGAAGTTGATGTCCTGCGAGAACTGCCCCTTCGGGCTGATGGTGTCGGTCGGGTCCTGCCCGGCCGAGGCCGTCTGCGGCAGGTTGCCGGCGAGGATGTCGCGCATGTTGATCGACTGCACGTCATAGCCGGTAAGGTACACGTTGAAGTCGAGGACCGGGACCGACAGGTCGGACCAGACCACGACGTGGGCGAGCACCGCGGTCGCCGAGGCGTTGTTGATCGAGAACAGGGTGGTCACCCCGTTCGTGTTGCCCAGATCGACCTCGAAGTAGGGGAGCAACAGGGTTGCGCCCGGTACGTCATCTACCGTGCAGATGACGGCGCTCGCTTGGCCGGCCAGCGTCAGCAGGCAGGCTAGAGCGAGCAGGAATGCAGCTCTCTTCATGGTGACTCCTTTTGGGTTGTCGACCAGTCCTGATCGACGTGGCCGTTAAAGCACATCTGTCCCGGCCCAACTTCAGGCCGAAGTCTCGTTTTCCGTGAATCGGGCGGCATCATAGAGCGAAACGCCAGGTAGAGCAAGCGCCGCCTCCCGTGTACCACCTGCAGTGTGGCCGAAGATTATCAGCCTATCGAGAGAGAAGCAATAGCACGACTTACAGTCACGGGGCGGCCGGAACCGGGTCAACCGCCACCGCCCGGCCGGAAGTGGGAGGCCTGGCAGGCGCTGTCGAGCTGGATGGCGTCGAAGCCGACGCTGTACCGCCCGGAGGCCTGCAGCACGGTGCTCACCCAGGCCTGGGCCGCCGCCGGGTCCTCCGGCGGGACGCTGCCGGCCGGGGCCACCGTCGTGTTGAGGTCGAGGAAGAGCCAGCCGAACCGGTAGGGCACGGGGAAGGCGCTGCCGCCCACCGAGACCCGCTGCGACTCGGCCGGGAAGGGGGTAACCCCCTGCTGCGGCGGCTGCGGCGATACCGGGAAGGTCTGCGGGACCTGCGGGTGCTCCTGCTCGTCGAAGATGACGATCGCCTCCTGCCCCAGGGGATACCAGGAGGGCAGGGTGCCGCACTTGAAGGCCCCCTGCCGGACCTTGGAGTCGCGCCAGACCGCCAAGTCGGTGCCGCCGGTGAAGGCCCCCCCGACCAGGAAGCGGGTGGCGAACTCGGTGGCGAGCGGCTCGCGGTTGTCGGTCGCCGAGAAGCCCACGTAGCGGCCGTAGAAGGTGTACTGGCCGGTCGCCGTCGTCTGCGGGTCGGTGGCCGAGGCCTCGACGTGCACCAGGGGGTTGCCCGAAGCGTAGTTTAGGAGCTCCTGGATGTAGAAGTAGTCCCCCCAGAGGACGTTCTGGTCCGTGGCGTCGCCCGTGCCGCCGCCCGCGAAGTAGCCGAGGTCGCCCGGGAAGCGGAGGGTGCAGTTCGACACCGTGTCGACCGTGATGTAGCCGCGGGCGATGCGGTCGCCGTGATCGAGGGCGGCGCAGCCGCCCAGGATATTCGAGAACTTGCCCGTGAGAGCGGCCTGGAGGTGGGCGATGAAGGTGGACGGCAGCTGCGGGATCGGCAGGTTCCCCTGGCAGCTCGCGAAGTTGATGTCCTGGGAGAACTGCCCCTTGGGGCTGATGGTGTCGGTCGGGTCCTGCCCGGCCGAGGCGGTCTGCGGCAGATTGCCGGTGATCAGGATGTCCCGCAGGTTGATCGACTGCACGTCGTAGCCGGTCAGGTAGACGTTGAAGTCGAGGACCGGCACCGAGAGGTCGGACCACAGGACCACGTGGGCGAGGACCGCCGTCGCCGAGGCGTTGTTGATCGAGAAGAGGGTCTTGGCGCCCCACTCGTTGTCGAGGTCGACCTCGAAGTAGGGCAGGAGCAGGGTCGCCGCCGGCACCTGGTCGATGGTGCAGATGGCCGCCGCGGCGGGCCTCGCCTGGGCGAGCGGTAGCAGGAACACGAGCGCAAAGAACAGCCGGACGACTTTATTCATCGGCTTCATCGGAAACACCCTCCCACCCCAAGTATATGCGAAGGAAGCTCGTAGATGAAGGAAAATGCGGCGCCGGCCACGACCGGCGCCGCCGCGGTCCAGATTCCCGGGAGCCGGAGGTCAGAACTTCCAGATGACGCCGGCGTTGACGCCGAGCCCGGAGAGGTCGACGTTGGTGCGGTTGACGATGTGGATGTTGTCGGTGGTGAGGTTCTTGACCGTCCCGCGGACGCCGCGATAGATCGCCTCGACGTTGAACCCCACCCGCGACGGGCTGGTGATGTCGAGGCCGGCGACGGCGTACCAGCCGACCTCGTCCTGGGTCGAGCCGCGGTTGGTGCTCAGGAGGTAGTAGGCGGCGCCGCCGCCCACGTAGGGAGTGACCGGCGTGTCACGGGTCAAGTCGAACTTGAGGCCGGCGCCGATGGGGGCGGCGTGGAGCTTGAAATCCAGACGGTCGGGCACGCGCTTGGTCGTCACGTCGTTGAAATAGGTGCCGCGGAGCTCGAAGATGCCCCAGCTCACCTTGGCGCCGCCGCCGTAGCCCGAATTGGCGTCCTTGGTGTTCCAGTACGATCCGTAGATTCCGAATTCACCGGCCCAGGCTGGGATCGACAGCAGCCCGGTCGTGACGAGGGCGAAGAGAACCTTCTTTTTCATGTTCATGGGTGACCTCCGTTTCTGCACGCCTCCCAGCCGGACGGCCGGAAGACGCGATCTGTCGTGCGGCGCGGGAATGGCTCCGGCACCGATACCTGCCTTCTTGCACAATGCAATGTGCATTCCAGCATGCCCGAGACCGTTGAGACCGCTTTACGGCGTCAACGGATGGTGAGGTGGGGTGAGGCGATGCGCTCGCTCTTGCAGCGCGGGCAGCGGCTGGGGGTGCTGAAGCGGGCGCGGTCGCGGAAGACGAAGCCGCAGTCGAGGCAGCGGGCCGGGTCGACCGCGAGCCGCCTGGGCGCCCGCCGGTTGCGCCGGACGCTCCGCTCGACGTGCTGGAGCTCCTCTTCGAGCCGGCGGACGGGGAGCCCGATCTCCCGCCGCAGCTCCTCGAAGGTCCGCTCCGTCCCGGAGAGGAGCTGGACGATGCGCTGCCGCACCGTCTCGTCGGCGCTCTCGGCCGCCGGGCGGCCCTCGTCGTCTTCCCCGGTGCCGCGCCGCACGACGAAACCTACTTCCGCCGGTTGGCGGCGAGGATGCGCTTGCGGAGCCGGAAGGACTTGGGGGTGACCTCGACCAGCTCGTCCTCCTTGATGAACTCCAGGGCCTGCTCCAGGTTCATGATCCGCGGCGGGACTAAGTGCACGGTGTCGTCCGAGCCCGAGGCCCGCATGTTGGTGAGCTTCTTCTCGCGCACGATGTTGACGTCCAGGTCGCTTTCGCGCGCGTGCTCCCCCACCACCATCCCCTCGTAGACCTCCTCGCCGGGGGCGACGAAGAGGACGCCGCGCGGCTGCAGGTTCTCGATCGCGTAGGCGGTCGTCCGCCCGGTGCGGTCGGCGATCAAAGCGCCGGTCGCCCGGTGCTCGATCTCCCCCTGCCAGGGCTCCCAGCCGTCGAACAGGTGGTTCATGATGCCGGAGCCCTTGGTGTCGGTCAAGAACTCGCCGCGGAAGCCGATCAGGCCGCGCGACGGCACCCGGAAGTCCATCCGCACCCGCCCGGAGCCATGGTTGATCATCTTCATCATCCGCCCCCTCCGGGTCCCCATCTTCTGGGTGACGGCGCCGATGAAGCCCTCGGGGCAGTCGACCTGCAGCATCTCCATGGGCTCGCGCATCTGCCCGTCGACCGTCCGGGTCACCACCTCGGGCTTGCCGACCGAGAGCTCGTAGCCCTCCCGCCGCATCATCTCGATCAGGATGGCGAGCTGGAGCTCGCCTCGCCCCGAGACCTTGGTGGCCTCCGGGGTGTCGGTCGGCTCGACCCGGATCGAGACGTTGGTGAGGATCTCTTTGTCTAGCCGCTCCTTCAATTTCCGCGAGGTGACGTGCTTGCCGTCGCGGCCGGAGAAGGGAGAGTCGTTGATCGAGAAGACCATGGAGATGGTCGGCTCGTCGACGGTGACGAGCGGCAGGGGGCGCGGGTCGTCGCGCGAGGTGACGGTCTCGCCGATCCAGACCTCGGCGATCCCGGCGATGGCGACGATGTCGCCCGGCCCGGCGCGGTCGATCTCGACCCGCTTCAGGCCGTCGTAGCCGTAGAGGAGGGCGACCTTGACCGGGACGACCGAGCCGTCGCGCCGGCAGAGGGCGACCTCCTGGGCCTTCCGGATCTCGCCGTTGAAGAGACGGCCGATGGCGAGGCGGCCGACGTAGTCGTCATAGCCTAAGGTGGTGATGAGGAGCTGGAGCGGCATGTCCTCCTCGTAGGACGGGGCCGGCACGGTTTTCAAGATCTCGTCGAAGAGGACGGCGAGCATCTCGTCCGGGCCGTCGGCGGTCCGCCGGCAGAGGCCCTTGCGGGCGTTGCAGTAGAGGACGGGGAAATCGAGCTGGTCCTCGGTCGCCTCGAGGTCGATGAAGAGGTCGAAGACCTCGTCCAGGACCGCCGCCGGCCGGGCGTCCGAGCGGTCGATCTTGTTGACGACGACGATCGGGGTCAGGTTGGCCTCGAGCGCCTTCTTGAGCACGAAGCGGGTCTGCGGCAGGGGGCCCTCGCTGGCGTCGACCAGGAGGAGGACGCCGTCGACCATCTTCAAGGTGCGCTCGACCTCGCCGCCGAAGTCGGCGTGGCCGGGGGTGTCGACGATGTTGATCCGCGTCCCTCTATAGAGGATGGCCGTGTTCTTGGCCATGATGGTGATGCCCTTCTCGCGCTCGAGGTCGATCGAGTCCATGACCCGCTCGTTGACATGCTCGTGGGCGCCGAAGATGCCGCTCTGCCAGAGCATGGCGTCGACCAGGGTGGTCTTGCCAGGGTCGACGTGGGCGATGATGGCGAGATTGCGGACGTCTTCTCTTGTCTTGGTAGCGCTCACGGGTGGTCCTCTTTGAGAGTGGGGAAAGCGACGCTCCGCCGTCATCTGGGGGCCGGAGGGCGGCGGGCGCGAGAGAATAGCACGGTTTGGGTTGGGCCGTGGCCACGCTATGCTGGGAAGCGATGCCGATCGGTAGGGAACGCACTTCCGGGCTGCCGACGAGCGTCCCCATGGAGAAGGTGCGAGCCGACTTCGACCGCATCGCGCGCCTGGCCGCGGAGCGCCCAGAGCGTCCAGGGCCCTACGATGCCTTCCTCCTCGACCAAATTCCGGCGACGCCGTCTACGGTGCTCGAGGTGGGTTGCGGCACCGGCGCCTTCTGTCGCGCCCTCGCGGCCGCCGGCCACACGGTAACGGGGATCGACTTGTCGCCGGAGATGATCCGGGTGGCGCGCGAAAGGACGCCCGCCGGCTGCGCGGCGACCTTTACCTGTGGGGATTTCCTCACAGAGAACTTCGCCGGGGAGCGCTTCGATTGCGTCCTCTCCATGGCCACCCTGCACCACCTGCCGCTGGCTCCCGCGCTGGCTCGAATGGAAAGCCTGCTGCGGCCCGGCGGGACGCTCGTGATCCACGACCTGCGGTCGGATGCGGGCCTCGGAGATCGCGTCCGATCGCTCGCGGCAATGGCGGCGCGCCTCTGGAGCCGTGCCCGCACGGGGCACCTGCGGGAGCCGGCCGCGGTGCGGGCGGCCTGGCGCGAGCACG
Organism: Acidobacteriota bacterium; assembly: GCA_034666805.1. Taxonomy (GTDB): domain Bacteria; phylum Acidobacteriota; class Thermoanaerobaculia; order Multivoradales; family UBA5704; genus DASQPA01. The sequence goes on along the minus strand of JAXDLD010000458.1, from coordinate 399 downwards.
GGAGGGGGGAGCGGTATCCCACCCTGGGGGAGGTCGAGGCATGGAGCCGGCAGCACCTCCCCGGGGCGCGCCGGTATCGGCATCTCCAGTGGCGGTACACGGTCGTTTGGCGTCAGCGGTAGAGAGACCAAGATCCTGAAATCTCAATATGTTAAAATTATGATGGTGGGCGGGGGACGTCCCAAGAGCTCGAACCAAAAGGAGCATCGCCATGACCAAGCGCCTGATCTTCGTCGCCGTTCTCTTCCTGATCCCCGCCTGGGCGTTCGCCGCCACCTCGGGATCGGCCGCCGCGGGCCCACCGCCGCCGGCCGCCGCCTGGCTGGCGGTACCGGCGGCGCCGGCCGCCGTGTCGGCCCTCGACCTCCCGGCCTGGCTGGCGAGCCCGGGGCAGCCCCA
>JAXDLD010000457.1:0-3894 GCA_034666805.1 Acidobacteriota bacterium | reverse complement strand
ACCGCTCTGGCTCTGGATCGCCTTCAACCTCTTCGTCCTCACCCTCTTGGCCCTGGACATCGGGGTCTTCCACCGCAAGTCGCACGCCGTCACCTGGCGCGAGGCGGCGGTTTGGAGCGCGGTCTGGGTGGCCCTCGCGCTCCTCTTCAACCTCGGGCTTTACCTCTTTCGCGGCGCGGAGCCCGCGGTCCAGTTCCTGACCGGCTACCTGATCGAGAAATCGCTCTCGGTCGACAACCTCTTCGTCTTCGCCCTCGTTTTCAGCGCCTTCAAGGTGCCGGACGCCTACCAGCACCGGGTCCTCTTCTGGGGGGTGCTCGGAGCGCTCGTGATGCGGGCCATCCTCATCGTCGCTGGGACGGCGCTCCTCCACGCCTTCGAGAGCGCGGTCTACGTCTTCGGCGCCTTCCTGATCTTGACCGGGATCAAGATGGCCGTGCAGAGAGACAGCGAACCCGACCTCGAAAAGAACCTGCTCCTGAGGCTCTTCCGCCGCTCGAAGTCGGTGCTCCCGGACTACCGGGGGGACCGCTTCCTCGTCCGCCAAGATGGGCGCCGCAAGTGGACCCCGCTCTTCCTCGTCCTCCTGGTCGTCGAGAGCACGGACCTGCTCTTCGCGCTCGACTCGATCCCGGCCATCTTGGCGGTGACCGACGATCCCTTCCTCGCCTACACCTCGAACGTCTTCGCCATCCTCGGCCTGCGCTCGCTCTACTTCCTGCTCGCCGCGGCGATGGCGAAGCTCGTCTACCTGAAGCTCGGCCTCGCCGCCATCCTCGTCTTCATCGGTGGCAAGATGACCCTCGCCGACATTTACCCGATCCCCACCGGTGTCTCGCTCGCGGTGACCGCGGCCGTGCTCGGCGCCGCGGTGGCGACGTCTCTGTGGAGCACGCGCAACCGGCCGGAGGCGGGCTCGGCTTGAGATCGGGAAGAGGAGCTCAACCCCTCTTCGCGCCAACCCCGATCGCAACCGCCAGAACGACGCCGGGAACGATCAGAAAGGCGAGGGTCCCGCCGATGCCGCCAGCGGACCAGAGGTGCACCGGGGGCAAGAGCTTCCAGAGGGCGGCCGCGAGGAGCGCGAGGACGAGCACTCCGCAGCCGAACGGGATTCCACAGCAGCAACCACGGACCTTGACGTTCGCCATGACGCCATGGGCTCCTTCCTGAAGGGACCGCGAGGGGCGGCCGGCCCGAGGAGATGCAAGAGGGGCTCCAGCGGGCGCTGGCCGAGGAGTGACCGGGCTTTATCCCTTCGCTTCCTTGATCGCCGCGGTCAGCGCCGGCACCACCTCGTGGAGGTCGCCGACGATCCCATAGTCGGCGACGGTGAAGATCGGGGCGCCGGGGTCCTTGTTGATGGCGACGATGGTCGTCGAGCCCTTCATCCCCACCAGGTGCTGGATAGCGCCGGAGATCCCGGCGGCCAGGTAGAGCTTGGGGGCGACGGTCTGGCCGGAGGAGCCGATCTGGCGATCGCGGGGCAGCCAGCCGTTGTCGATCACCGGCCGGCTGGCGCCGATCTCGGCTCCCAGGGCCTTGGCGAGCTCCTCGATGATCCCCATCTTGTCCGCCCCGCCCACCCCGCGGCCCACGGCGACGATGATGTCGGCCTTGGTGAGGTCGATCTTCTCGCCCCCCACCTGCTCCACTCCCAGGACCTCGCGGTCGGGCTTCACCCCGGAGAGGTCGACCGCGAGAGGCTGGACCGGCGCTGGGGAGGAGCCCAGGTTCGAACCGTCCGCCTGGAAGGCGCCGGACTGGACGGAGACGAGGACGGTGCCCTCGCCCTTCACTTTGACCTTCGCCTGCATCTTGCCGCCGAGGATGGGGCGACTCCAGAGGAGGCCGTCCGGCCCGCCCGAAAAACCAGTCACCTCGGGCAGAAGCCCCGCCCCCACCGCCTGCGCCAGGCGGGGGACGTAGTCGACCGACTGGTAGCTGTGGGGGAAGACGACGAAGTCGGGCGCCGCCGCCCGGATCGCCGGAGCGAGGGCCGCCACGTAGGCGCCGGGAGTGTAGGTGCGGAGAGCCTCGGCATCGGCCACGTGGACGGCCGCGAGGTCGCGCTTCGCCACCTCCGCCGCCACGGCGTCGAGCCCCGCTCCGAGGAGCACCGCCTCCGGCTGGGCGCCCCCTATCTCCGCCGCCAGCTTCTGGGCGGCGGCGATGGCCTCCCAGGACATGCGCGCGATCTGGCCCTCGCGCTGCTGCAACACCACCCAGATCTTAGCCATTACAGCACCCTCGCTTCCGTGCGCAGTTTCTGGACCAGGGCCGCCGCCTGCTTCTGCGGGTCGCCCTCGAGCATCTGGGCCCCGGCGCCGCTGTCGGGGAGGGCCACGGAGACGATCTCCAGCCGCGAGCCGGCCGCCCCCACCTGGCCGGGGTCGAGCCCGAGATCGCCTGGGCCCACCTCGGCGATCTCCTTCTTCTTAGCCGCCATGATCCCCTTGAGCGAAGCGTAGCGCGGGTGGTTGATGCCGGCCTGGATCTCGAGCACGGCCGGGAGCTCGACGCGGACGATCTCGTTCATCCCGCTCTCCATCTCCCGGGTCACCCGAGCGCTCTTGCCGCCCTCGTCGAGCGCCACCCCCATCACCAGCCAGACGTGAGGCCAGCCGAGCTCGCCGGCCAGGACCGAGCCGGTGCCGGCGTAGCCTACGTCGTCCGACTGCGAGCCGGTCAGCACGAGGTCGAAGCTCTCGCGCTTGATGGCGGCGGCCAGGGCCCGGCCGGTCGCCAGGGCGTCGCCGCCCAGGAAGGCCGGGTCTTTCAAGTGGACCGCCCGCGCCGCGCCCACCGCCAGGCCCTTCCTGAGCGCCTCGCGCACCCGCTCGGGGCCGAGGCTCACGAGGACGACCTCGCCGCCGGTCTTCTCGGCGAGTGCCAAGCCCTCCTCCAGGGCGTACTCGTCGCTCTCGTTGATGACGAAGGGCAGGTCCTCCTCGTCCAGCCAGCGCCCGTCGCGGCTCACCCGGAGCCGCGCCTCGGTGTCGGGGACCTGCTTGATACAGACCGCTATCTTCATGGAAACCTCTCCTCAGTTTTTTTCTGCCTGGCTGTCCAGGAGACGGCGCAGGAGCGGCGGGTCGGGGTTGAAGGCCCACAGCCGGTCGTCGAAGAGCAGGGTCGGTACCACCCGCCGGCCGCCGCTCCGCTCGAGGACGGTGGCCTCGGCCCGGGCGTCGCTGTCGATGTCGACCTCGTCGTAGGGCTCCGCGGCCTCCTCCAAGACCCGCTTGGCCCGCCGGCAGTCGGGGCACCAGGCGGAGCTGTAGACCAGCCGCCGCGAGGTGGGGAACCCGGCGCCGCCGGCGAGCCGCGCCGCCTCCTCCGGGGAGAGGCGCAGGCCCACCACCCGGATCTTGCCGCCGGGCTCGCGGAGCAGCACCGCCGGCAGGTCGTGGCGGGGCGAGATGCCGAGCTTGATGAGCTGATGAGCCGCCGCCGGATCGGCGGCGACGTCGACGGGCTCGCCGCAGGGGAGGGCCGGCGGCGCCTGATCCGTCGAGTTGAAGTAGACCTGGCAGTCGAGGTTTCGGTACATGTCAGAGGCTCGGACCCGGCACGCGCACCGCGGCGCCGTTGACGGCGGTCGCGGCGGGGGTCGTCAGGAAGTGGATGATCTCCGCCACAGCATCGGTCGACACCCATTGCGCGGGGTCGGCTGCGGGCATGGCGGCACGGTTCGCCGGGGTGTCCATGGTGCCGGGGAGGACGGCGTTGGCGCGCGCCCCGAAGGGGCTAAGCTCACGGGCGAAGGACTCGACCAGGCGCAGCATGCCGGCCTTGGTGGCGGCATAGCCGCCCACCCCGGCCTCGCCGAGGAGGCCGGCGGGAGCCGCCACGGCCACTAGGACTCCCGCCCGGGCGCGCTCGAAGGCCTTG
>JAXDLD010000456.1:0-7113 GCA_034666805.1 Acidobacteriota bacterium | reverse complement strand
TAGATCCGCGCCCCCCGCGCCCGTGCCCGGTCGAGCGGCTCGAGCACCACGACGCCCGCCCCCTCACCCGGGATCATCCCCTTGCGGTTCCTGTCGAACGGCTGGCAGACCTCGGGGGCGATCGCCCCCAGGCGCGAGAAGCCGGTGTAGGTGATGCGGGAAAAGGCGTCCGCACCGCCCGCGAGCATGAGCTCCGCCCGGCCGGCGGAGAGCAGGTCGAGGGCGTGGGCGATGGCGTAGTTGCCGGCCGCGCAAGCGGTGGGGATGACCGTGTTCGGCCCCTCGAAGCCGATCTCCCCGGCGACGTGCGAGGCCAGCACGTGACAGGGGTAGAGGTGGACGAGCTCCGGCCCCACCCGGTCCGTCTGCTGGGCGAGGAGGAGGTCGTTCAGGGCCTCGACCTCGCGCGGCTCGCCCGAGGTCGTGCCCATGGCCACCCCGGCGCTCTCGGGGTCGATGTCCTGCGGATCGCCGGGATCGATCCCGGCGTCTTCGAGGGCCAGCCAGGCGGCGGCGATGGCGAGCTGCGAGGCGCGGCCGAGGCGGCGGGGGTCGAGGCGCTTGACGTACGCCTCGGGGCGAAACCCCCGGACCTCGGCCCCGCGGTGGACGGGATGGGCGTGGGTGTCGAAGGACTCGACCGTGGAGAACCCGGAGCGGCCCGCGAGCAGGGCTTCCCACAGCTCGCGGCGCCCCGTGCCCACCGGGGTGACCGCCCCGATGCCGGTGACGACGACCCGCCGCGGGGCGCTCAAACCGCCCCCGACCGCGCCTCCACCGCCACCGGGGCCGTCACGGCTCCCCCCAGGTGGCCTTGGACGAGCTCGACCATGTCGTCGAGGCTCGCGACCTCCCGGTAGCGCTCGTCCGGCAGGCCGAGCTTGAAGGCGTAGTCGACGTCCACCCCGATCTCCAGCAGCGAGAGCGAGTCGAGGTTCAGCTCTTCCCGCAGGGTGGCATGGTCGCCGATCTTCGCCGGGTCGAGCCCGGCCACCTGTCCGATGATCTGCTTGATCCTGCTCCTGATGTCTGCCGCTTGCATCTCTCCTCCGTTCTTTATGAATAACCCGACTCCGGGGGATGGCAAGGGACGAGATGGAAGAACCACCACACACCTTCCACAGGCTGTCTATGCTATCTCCCTCGCCGCAATTCCCCGAATCAAATCCGCGCAAGCGTTTCAAGATCGACGCATTGCACTCCCTCTCTTTGGCGTCGTTCCCGGCGGTTCGTTACGACGGCGCGAAGAAAGAATGGAAAGCGAGGTGAATGGGGCTCGCCAAGGGGAGCACGGCCCGGGGGCCGGCCGCCAGGTCGAAGCCGTCGAAGAGGAGGAAGGAGGTCGCCTCGCGCTCGGCATCGAAGAGGGGGACGAGGAGCGAGCCGGCTCGGGGCCCCTCGGGGTCGGGGATGAAAGCGGGCTCCCCGGCGAGATAGCTCCCGGCCGGCGCCTGCCAGAGGTCGGCCGCCCCCGGATCGCCCCAGCCGACGCGGACGAGCTGGTCGAAGAACTTGCGGCCCGGGCGGCCGGTGGCCGAGATCCCCAGCATCCAGACGTCGTCCGCCCGCTGGCCCCAGAGGCGCGGGTCGATCGCCGGGAAGTCGGGCGCCCGGTCGTAGGCGATCTCCTCCCGTCCGGCGAGCCTTCCCGCGGTGAGGTCGATCGTGAGCCGCACGGGACGGCCGGGGGCCACGTCGGCGAAGAGGTCGGGGATCACCCGGTACTGGTCGTAGACCGGCCGGTCGAGCTCCAGGGCGTCGACCACGAGCCGGTCTCCATCCTCCCAGGCGTTGATGGCGTGGAGCGAGTAGCGCTCCCCCAGCGGCACCTCGGCCACGGCCTCTCCCGTCTCCCGGGAGACGACGAGCAGCCGGCTCCCCCGCTCCGGCTCCCAGGCGAGCGCCTCGTCCAGGGTCCCGCCGCCGGCCAGCACCCCCATGTCGAGCCGATAGGGGGCGAGGTAGAAGGCCGCATGCCGCGGCGCCAGGCAGAAGTCGTGGAGCGAGGATGGGATGCTCAGGGGCAGCCGGCGGCGGGAGAGGAGGGTCCCCTCGGGGGAGAAGCGGTAGAGGTTGAGCCGCGCCTCGGCGGCGGCGAAGGAGATCCCGAAGTTCCACAGCTCGCCCGTCACCGGGTCGATCTTAGCGTGGGCGGCGAGCGGCGAGACCTCGTTCAAGGTGCCGCCGAAGTTGTAGAGCCCGATGGTCTCCAGGGTCTCCGGATCGAGCTCCCAGGGGAGGCCCTGCTCGCCGAAGGCCAAGAGCCTGCCGGCGAACGGGTAGACGCTGACGTTGACCGGCGACGCAAGGGCGATGCCGCGGAGCAGCCGGTCGCCCGGGAAGGCGGTGCCGAAGGCGCGGAAGAGGGCGCGGCCGGCGGCCTCCTCCGCCGTCCACTTGGCGCTCCGCACAAAGCGGTTGGTGAAACGCACCGTCCCGTCTTCGCCGAAGCGGAGGGCCGCGACCATGCCGTCGCCGTCCAGCCAGTGGCGGTAGGCCAAGCCGGCGCGGGAGAAGCGGGCGGGGCCGTTCAGGTAGTAGGTGCCGCGGACGTAGGGGGGGATCCGCCCCGCGATCCCCGAGAGCGTGTAGGAGCGCTCCTCGGGGACCCGGGCGAAGGCCCGTTCGAGCCCTGGGGCGTGGTCGACGGTCCGGTTGTCCATGGCCCCTCTAAGGATAGCACCGGGCTGTCTGCTGCCGGGACGGAGAACCAACCCAGGGCATTGCCCTGGGCTAAGGGACGACGGCCCGTCGGGCCTGCACCAGAGCGTCCACCGCCATCAGCTCCTCCGGCATCTCCTTCGGCGCACCGCGGAAGCGGGCCATGCACGGCGGCGGGAGCTTCCAGGGGTAGACGGAGGCGGCGGGCGGGACGGCGTTCACCCGCTCGGCCATCTTCTCCGGCTCGAAGGCGAGGCGGCCGACGTCGATCCCGTGCACGAATGGCCGCGACAGGGCCCGGGCGTCGCCGGTGACGACCGAGGCGACGTGGGCGTAGATCCACCGCGCCAGGTCCTCCAGGTTGTCGAGCTGCTCGTCGAGGACCCGCCGCGCCTCCTCCGAGGAGACGCCGACCTTGTAGAAGCAGGTCTCCGCCGCCTTCAAGGCCGGGACCTCGTAGAAGTCGAAGTAGACCGGCCCCGGGGGCGCCGGCTCGCCGCGGTCCCGCTTCCAGTAGTAGAAAGCCACGAGAAACTCGTGGAGGCCGCGGTTGATCGGCCCCAGCCGGGCGAAGCGGCGGAGGAAGCCGGTGCCGAAGGTGGGGTCGGTGAAGAGGTCGTTGATGAACGGGAAGACGTAGAAGGAAAAGTAGATCGTGAGCTCCCAGGTGTAGCGGAGCGTGTAGGCCTCCTGGTCCCCCAGGGTCTGGTAGCTCACGGCGTAGCTCGGCACGTACGCCTCGTAGAGCGAACGGGCGAGCTGCTCGTAGAGCCGGACCTTGCCCGGCAGGCGCGAGGCGTCGGGGGTCAGGATGGCGTCGGTGATCAGGGTGTTGTAGAGCGAGATCAGGTCGCCGCCCGGGCTGTAGAGGGGGTCGGTGAAGCGGCAGGACTCGCCGGTCAGGGCCCAGCGGTCGGCCGAGAGGGTCTGGGCGCAGTCGTGGGCGAAGTCGACGTAACCCGAGGCGTCGATCACCTCGCGCCCCGCGAGCGCCCGGGCGAAGAGCGGGTAACGCTTCGAGATCCACTCGACCATCTTGGGGCCCGAGGAGACCTCGGCCCGCGGCACGCAGTCGACGTCGAAGACCAGCCCCAGGCTCGTGCGGTCGTGGAGGGGGATGACCCAGAACCAGAAGCCCTCGCCGCAGAAGTGATTGGTGGAGAGGAAGGCCGGGAAGTGGCCGAGCGTCGAGCGGTCGGGACGCAGTCGGATCTCCTTCTGCGAGAGGTCGGTCAGCCGCTCGACATCAACGATGCCGTCCACCCAGGCGAAGGTGGTGCCGTGGCGGATGGGGCTCCGGCGCGCCAAGCCGAGCTTCTTCTGCAGCACCTTGTTGCGGCCCGCGGCGTCGACCACCCACCCGGCCTCGCCGGCGAGGTCCTCCCCCTCCGCCGTCTGGGTCTTGAAGCGGTGCGGCGCGCCGCCCGTCCCGAGGTCTAAGTCGATGTGGGTGGTGGTCTGCACGAAGCGGTAGTTGGGGAAGGTGCGGTTCCGCCGCAGCACCTCGCCCTCGAACTTGTTGCGATCGAGCTGGTAGGTCGGGATGTTCGAAATATTGCGGATATAGGACTGCGAGAGCTCCTCGTAGCGTTCGGTGGGCTGATCGTTCGAAGGCCAGTAGAAGCGCAGGTTGTACTTCAAGTAGTGCTCGACGAGCAGGTAATCTTCGAGGTCGAGCACCTTGCCATAGTAGTAGCCGCTCATCTGCACCGTGGCCTCCCCCACCTTCTGCCGCGGGGGCGGGATGGGGCGCCGGTCGATCTGCAGCACCGTCTTGTCCGACTGCAGGAGGATCTGGCGGGCGAGGGTCAGCCCCGCCAAGCCGCCTCCGATGATCAGCACGTCGTAGTTGTTTTCCATGGCCCTTCAAGGATACCAAGATCCCGCGGCGAAATGCGGCGGGCCGAGCACTGATTTGGGCGTTGATGAGGCGGGATTGTTACAAGCTGGACAGGGCGGAAAACCTGCTCGATTGCTCATTGTAACAACTGGCTCGGCCCCCTAAGGCGACATGCGGAAGAACTTCCCCTTGCCGTCCTCGAAAAAGATGTTGCCGGCGTAGGAGACCTTGGCGATGTCGGCCGGGAGGTCGGCGGCACTGGGTGAGTCGAGCGCCTCCTTGGCCTTGCCCTTGGCGAAGCTGAGCACCACCCCCGTCTGCTCGGCGGTCAGGAAGGTCGCCTTGCCGCGGCCGGGGTCGACGGTCCCGATCACCGGCGCCGCGACCTTGAGGATCTCCTTGACGCTGCCGCCCGTCCCCTCATAGTCCTTCCACTGCTTGGCGGAGCGGAACTGGATCAGGTGCGCCACCAGGCGGATCGCCATCAAGTCGGTCCAGGTGTCGACCACCGACTTGGGCACCGCCGCGGCGGTGCCCGCGACCACCTGGAACTGGGCGGTGGCGAGCTTCGGGCCATGCTCGGCGCTCTCCGCCTGGCGCACGAAAATGGAGAGGACCTTGGGCTCGAGCTGGATCAGGCGGAGGGCGTCGTCCCCCTCCTCGATGGCGCCGCGGCCGGTGTTGACCACCAGGGCCCGGCCTCCCGCCCAGGTGATCCCGAGGTCGAGGAAGGCGTCCTCGGCCGCCGGGTCCTGGGCGAAGTAGGCCTGCATGACCTTGGCGAGCTGGGAACGGGTGAAGCCCTGGCCCAGGGTGACGATGGCGTCGTCGTAGGTGTTGACGGCGGAGAACCCTCCCTCGTGCCCCATCTCGGCCTGGATCGCGTCGAGGACCTCCTGGCGCTTCTTGTCGGCCTTCGGCACCTGCGGGTGGATCCCCTTCGAGCCCTCGCCGAGGTAGCTGTAGCCGGCGTTCGCCTTGCCCTTGTAGGGCTTGACCTCCAGCTTGTCGGAGGCCTCGGGCAGGGCCGCGCGGTTGGCGCGGATGCGGTCGACCACCCCCTGCTGGGTCGAGGTGAGGCTGCCGGCCGGCAGCTCGGGGACCTCGAGCTCGAGCTTGCCGGACGTCTTGGTGATGCGCTGGCGTTTGGTCCGCGCGACGGGCGGCGGCAGGACCGATGGCCAGTCGCGGGTGGCGAGCTCGATCTCGACCTTGCGCCCCAGGTCGAGCATGGAACGGGCCTTGTCGAGCTTCGCCAGGAGCTCGGGGGACGGGCTGGCCGGGGCGGCCTTGAGGACATCGCGCAGCTTGTCGAGGATGGTCACCCCGTCCGGGTCGGAGGAGAGGAGCTCGGTCCGCCGGCCGACCTCGTCCAGTAGCTCCAGGGTCAGGGCCAGGGCCTCGGCGGCCGGCAGGCGGCCCAGGAGGTCGAGGGTGAACGGCCGCGCCTGCCGGGGGTTGGTGAGGATGCGCGCCGCGAGCCCGATCCCGCGCGCCACGGCGTCGGAGTGGGTGGCGAGGAAGTCCTTCTCGTCTTTCTCCAGGTCGGCGGGGTCGGCTGCTGCCAGGGCTCCCGCGGCCTGGCCGAGGAGCGGCTCCCATTCCGCCTGATACCCCTTGACGTAGTCGAGGACGAGGACCGGGTTGACGATCCCCTCGCCGGTCCTGAGGTCGATCCGCACCGGCAGCGGCAGGCGCAGGCCCGCCTGCCAGGGGGTGAGCCTCGGCACCGCCAGGTAGTTGGCGTTGTAGGCGAGGAGCGCCTTCGCCAGGTCGGCGGCGGTGAGCGGCGTGGGCGGCACCACCGGCTCGCCCAGGTCGGGGTCGGGGCGCGACTCGGCGGCGTCGTTCCACAGCGGGAGCAGCAGCTCGGCCAAGGCTTTCAAGGTCGTGCCCGAGTCGATGAAGACGTTCAGCCGCTCGCTGAAGTCGCCGGCCAGGCCGGCCGGGGTGTCGGCCTGGCCGAGGCGGCTGCCGGTGAGCGAGCGCGGATAGAAGCGGACCTTGCCGCCCCCGATCGGCGCCCCGCGGCGCATGGCCTCGGGGAGCGACAGGGGGGCGGGAGCGGGGTCCTTGGCCTTCTTGGGCGCCCGCTCAAGCGAGCCGATCAGGCGCTGGACGTGGCGGTTGCCCTGGAGCCGCTGGACGGCGAGCAGGTCCGGCTCCCCGGCGGCGGAGCCCGGCCGCCAGGAGTCCAGCCCGGCCCGGGGAGCGGGCTCGCGCACGCCGCCCGGAAAGGTCCGGGGCGCCTCCTGGCGGCTCTGTCTCTCCCGACCCGGGCTGGTCATCGCCGTCTCCACGGTCCCCGGCGCGCCGCGCCCGCCGTCTTCGTCCGGGCGCTCCATGCGCCTGGGGCTACGATTTTAACCCGGCACCCCCGCAGGACGATCAGCGCCTTCCACTTCGTGCGCTCTTGCTGAGGGGGGTTGCTCCCGCTCCCTTCAGGTTGTACCCTTATGCGCACTCAGTAATAGCCGGGTCGTCCTGCGGTCCCGCGACGTCGTACCTGCGACGCACAACTTGGAGGAAGTACCATCTTGAACAGGAAAACCGTGCTCCGCGCCGCGTTTGCCGCCACCGTCGCCCTTCTCCCCTTAACCTCCCTCTCGGCC
>JAXDLD010000455.1:0-2580 GCA_034666805.1 Acidobacteriota bacterium | reverse complement strand
ATTCTGTCGTCGTACTGGCCCATGAGCTTCGCCTCCATCTCCTTGCTGCGCGCCTCGAACATGGAGGCGATCTGCTTCTGGATCTCCTCCGGGTTCGGGGCCGGGGCCGCCGCCTCGGTGGGCTGGGGCGCCACGGGCACCGGCGCCGGCTGCGCGACGGGGACGGGGGCCTGGGCGGTCTTCACGGTGCCGCCGCCGCGTCCGAAGACGAACCAGCTGCCGACGCCGAGCCCCACGACGACGACCGCGGCGACCGCCGCCAGGAGCCCCTTGTTGCTCCCGGCGGCGGCAGGCTCGACCGGGTGGGTGCCGGGCCAGGTGGGCTCGCGCACCCCGGTCTTCTCGCGCGGATCGGCGGCTGCCATCGCGCTCGCCGGGCTGGCCGCGGCGGCGATAGGCACCGGCATGGTGGCCATGGCGGCGGCCGGCGCCGCGGCGCGGCTCCCCATCCCAGTCACCGCAAGCTTCTTCTCCGCCGTCATCTCCTGCCCCTCGCGCTCGATCTCGTCGCGGAAGAGGTTGTGCATGAAGAAGGCGAGGTTGAAGGTGGTCGGGCTGTAGTGCCCCTCGATCATCAGCTTGGAGAGGGTCTTGTGCCATTGGACGGCATCCCCGATCCGCTGGTCGCGCGGCACCAGGCTCTTTTTCAAGAGCGCGGCGACGGGGCCGGCGATGGGGGAGCCGTCGTTGGCGGTCACCGCGGCGTCGATCGCCGGGCCGTAGCCGCTGGCTCCAATACCGCTCGCAGCGGGAAGGCGCTCGCCGGTCAGGAGCTCGAAGAGGATGGCGCCCAGCGACCAGACGTCGTCGGCCCTACCGATCGCCCCGGGGCTCGAGGCCTCGGGAGCGAGGTAGGGGGAGACGTCCCCGTCGCGCCAGCCGGTGGCGGCGAGCTCGCGGAGGCCGGGGGCGATCTCGAAGCCCAGGAGCCGGGTCTCGCCCTCATTCGAGATCATCACCAGCTGGGGGGCGAGGAAGCCGTGCAGCACCCGCTCGTCGCCGACCCGGCTCTCGTAGGCGTTGGCGAGGGCGACCGACATGCGCTCGGCGATCAGCAGGGCGTGATCGGCGGGGATCGGCATCCCCTGCTTCGCCGACTGGGCGAGGATGACCGCCAGGTTCTTCCCCGAGATGTAGTCGTAGGCGGTATAGGGGTAGCTCCGCACCCGCCCGAGGTCGACCCCCTGGCCGATGTTGGGGCTGCGGAGCGCCTGCTGGACGGCGCCCCGGCCGGAGACCTTCTGCCAGAGCCGCTCGCCGTCCATGCCCTTGCCGTTCAGGACCCGGAGGAGCACCACCTGCTCGATGCCCTCACGGCCCGCCTTGCCGGCGCGGAACGTCTCTCCGAGCGGGTCTTCGGTCAATTTCTTCAACAGAAGGTAGCTCCCAAACTCCTCGGGGATGTTCATACGGTCTCCTTCCGGGCCGGCATCCGCCGGTTACGGCCTCCTAAAGGGGGGTGACTCCGGCGAAGCGAGCTCCTGCTAACGGATTTGGGACCTTGATACACCAGGTATGCGGAACTGTCAATGTAAATCGTCGAAAAGCTGGAAGGGGGCGTCGGCGAACACGCCGGGCGTGCAGCCTACCGGCCGTGGGCCGCTTCGCGCTGCTCGCGTTCGCGCTTGTCCCGCCAGTACTTGCGCTGCCAGATCTCGACGTTCCGGCTGTGCTCGGCCAAAGTCTGGGCGAAGACGTGGGTGCCGTCGTTGCGGCTCACGAAGTAGAGGTAGGGGATGGTCGCGGGGTTGGCGGCGGCCTTCAAGCTCCCCAGGCCCGGCGAGCAGATGGGGCCGGGGGGGAGGCCGGCGTAGCGGTAGGTGTTGTAGGGCGAATCCATCCGCAGGTCGTCCTTGCGGATGTTGCCGTTCCAGGTCCCCGCCTTCTTCATGGCGAAGATCACCGTCGGGTCGGCGGCGAGGCCGATCTTGCGGTCGAGCCGGTTCTGGTAGACGGCGGCGATCAGGGGGCGCTCGGCGTCGAGCTTGGCCTCCTTCTCGACGATCGAGGCCAGGGTGACCACCTCGCGCACCGAACGCGGCTTGGGGTGGGCGGCGAGGATCGGGCGGACCTCGCGGTCGAAGCGGCCGCGGAAGGCCTTGACCAGGGTCTTCACCACCTCGCGCTCCGGGGTGCGGAGGGTGAAGGTATAGGTCTCCGGATAGAGATAGCCCTCGAGGTCGGAGGCCGACGGGTCGAGGTCGGCGATCAGCTCGGGGGAGCGCAGGAGGTCCAGGAAGGTCTCCCGCTTGCCGAAGCCGGCATGGGCGAGGGCGTCCGCCGTCTCCTCCAGGGTCAGCCCCTCGACCAGGGTGACCCGGTGGGAGACCACGTCTCCGCGGATCAGCTTGCGGAGCACCTGGGCGGTCGTCACCGGGCCGTGGAAGAGGTAGTCGCCGGCCTGGACGGGCGGATTGTGGAGGACGTAGATGAGGTAGACGCGGGCGAGACCGGCGTTGGCGAGGACCCCTTGGGCTTCGAGCCGCTCCAGGATCTGCGCCGCCTTCATCCCCGGCTCGACGCTGACGATGCGCTCCTTCCCGGCATAGCCCTGGTAGGGCTGCTGCAGCTTCCACAGCC
>JAXDLD010000454.1:0-4412 GCA_034666805.1 Acidobacteriota bacterium | reverse complement strand
CCGGCCCCTACGTGGCGCAGCTCGAAAAGGAGATCGCCCCCGACCTCCTCTACCGCGCCGAGGAGAATGGGCGCGGCTACGTCCTCCTCGGGCTCGACGACGGCTCGGAGCGCCTGCGGGTGGGGGTGCGCAAGCTCGGGATGGCGCACTTGAAGGGGTTGGAGAAGCTCGCCATCTACGAGATCGTCGACGCCACGAATCTGGGGCTCGACTCGCGGAAGCTGCTCGAGAGCGGGTTGAACGGCGGGCTGATCGGCACCATCGAGCGCGAGTTCTCCCGCGCCCGGGCGGGCGCCGACCTCCTCTGATCGGATATCCTCCCCGCATGGAAGAGGCGCTCTGGGAGACCGCTCTGCCCGGCCTGCCGCCGCCCCGGCGGGGGAAGGTCCGCGACGTCTACGACCTCGGCGACACCCTGCTGATCGTGGCGACCGACCGCCTGTCGGCCTACGACCACGTGCTCCGCCCCGGCATCCCGGGCAAGGGCAAGATCCTCACCCAGCTCTCCAATTTCTGGTTCGGCCGGCTGGCGGGCGTCGTCCCCCACCACCTCCTGGCGACCGACCCCGCCGACTTCCCCGCCGTCCTCGCCCCCCACCGGCAGCTCCTCGCCGGCCGCGCGGTGCTCGTCCGCAAGGCCCGGGTCGTCCCCTTCGAATGCGTGGCCCGCGGCTATCTCGCCGGCAGCGGCTTTCGCGAGTACCAGGCGAAAGGAGAGGTCTGCGGCGTTCCTCTCCCCCCCGGGCTCCAAAGGGCGAGCCGCCTGCCCCAGCCGATCTTCACCCCGGCGACCAAGGCGGAAGAGGGGCACGACGAGAACGTCGATTTCGCCACAGTCGAGCGCGGGGTGGGCCCCGAGCTCGCGGGGCGGCTCGCCGAGCTGACCCTCGCCCTCTACGAGAAGGGGGCCGCCCACGCCGCGGAGCGCGACCTGATCCTCGCCGACACCAAGTTCGAATTCGGCCAGATCGGAGATGAGCTGCTGCTCGTCGACGAGGTCCTGACCCCCGACTCCTCGCGCTACTGGGACGTCGTCCACTGGCAGCCGGGCCAGGAGCCGGTCTCCTTCGACAAGCAGTACGTAAGGAACTGGCTCGACGCCTCCGGCTGGGACCACCAGAGCCCCCCGCCGCCGTTGCCCGAGGAGGTGGTGCGGGGGACGTTCGAGCGGTATCTCGAAGCGTTCCGGCGGCTGACGGGGGGGGAGCCGGCGCTGTAGGTTCTTCGCGACGAAGCCTTACCGACCGCGCGCAAGGCTTACGGATCGATACGAACGCTTACCGACCGAGACGAAGCTCTACCGACCGAGACGACGGCTTACTGACCGAGATGAAGGCTTACCGACGGCAACGAAGCCTTACCGACCGAGACGAAGCGCTGCGTATGGAGACGAAGCGTTCATCTTCTTCCGTAGCGCTTCCGCCGGTTAAAGAACGCCTTCGCTCCAGCACGGTGCGCGGCTGCTGATGCCGCGGAGCGCTCGGAGCGGTGCCGCGTGGGCCGCGGTAGGTGTTTTCGCGGCGGCGCTCTTCTTCGCCTTCTTCGTGGCCGATGCGACGCACCCGGCGGCGATCTTTCCCAAGTACCTGGAGGCCGCCGCCGCCCCTCCCGCCGAGCAGTCCGAGCGGCTCCTCGACTACAGCCCTCTCTACCTGGCCCTGACCCGCGCCCTCGCCCCCCTGGGCTACCGCGCGATCCTCGTCTTCCAGTGCCTGCTCCACGGGGTGACCGCCGCCGCCGTCGCCCTCGCCGTCGCCCTCCTGGCCGATGCCGCCGGGTGGGGCTGGGGGCTCGCGGCCGGCCTCGGGGTCGCCTCCTACCGGCCGTTCCTCGTCTACTGCGGCACCCATGAGCCCGAGGGTCTCGTGCTCGCGCTGCTCGCCGTCGCCGTGCTCCTGGGCCTCGCGGCGCGCTTGGAGGGGGGGCCGGAGGGACGCTGGCGCTTCCTCGCCGCAGCGGGAGCCGCGGCCTGCCTCGCCGCCGCGGGGCTGGGCCGGCCGCAGCATCTCCTGCTGGTCCCAATCTGGGCGGCGTGGCTGGCGGCGGGCCGGCTGCCCCGGGAACGTCTGCGGATGGCCGGGGTCGTCCTCCTGATCCCCGCCCTCCTGGTCGTCCCCCTCCTCATCTCCCGCGCCCTTGCGACCGGGGTGCCCACGATCATGGACCCCGGAGCGGTCTTCTACGAGGGCAACGCCCCGGGGGCGATCGGGCTCATCCGCTTCGCGCCGCCAGCGGTCTTCACCCTGGAGAGCGCGAACGGCAAGGCCTACGACTACGGCCATGTCGCCTACCGGCGGATCGCCGCCGCCGGTATCGGCGGTATCAATATCGGAGCCATGAGCCGGTCGGTCCCGTCGTCGGTCTCCAATCGCTACTGGACGGGGCTCGGTTTTGAGTCCCTGCGGGCCTGGCCGGGCCGGGCGCTCGCCCGTTTCGTCCGCAAGGCGGCCCTGGCGCTCTCCCCCTACGAGGGGCAGGACCTGGAGAGTGCCGAGAAGCTCGACCGCCACCTGCGCCCCCGGCTCCCCTGGGGCTTCTTCCTCCCCCTGATCTCCCTTCCCTGGATCGCCCTCGCCAGCCCCGAGCGCCGCCGCCAGCTCGCCGGCCCCCTCTGCATCGCGGCCCTCGCCTTCGCCGTCCAGACCGCGCTCTACGCCTCGGCCCGGCAGCGGCTGCCGCTCGCCCTCGCCCTCTGGATCGTCGGGCCGGTGCTCGCCGCCGATCTCCTCCGCGGCCGCCTGACCGCGGCGGTCCGCCCCGGCCTCGCCGTGCTCTTAGGGGTCGCGGTCGCCCTCGGCCTCTCCGCCGCCACCGCCCGCTATGCCCTCCTCGACCAGCTCGGCTGGGACGCCGCCCTCGGTCCCGAGCCGCCGTCGCTCGGCGGCCGGCTCGTGGCGCTCGGGCAGGGGCGGGCCTTCCGGCCGGAGCTTCTGGCGAGTGCCAGGCGCTTCGCGGCGGGAGTCGACTTGGCCGAGCGCGGACATCCCACGGAGTCTCTCCAAACCCTGGCCCCGCTCCTGGGGACCGGCGGCGACTGGACGATCGACGAGAAAGAGGTGGGAGTGCCGGAGTACTGGGCCGCCCGCGACCTCCTCGCCCTGGGAGATCGCGGGCGTGCCGCCCTGGCAGCGAAAGCGGCACAAGCAATCCGGCCGGACGACCCGCGGGTCGCCGCCCTCGCCCTCCGGCTCGAACGCCCGAAGGGCGCGCCCGAGCCGGCCGCCTGGCGCCCACCCGGAACCGATCCGGTGAGCGCCACCCTCGCCCGCGCCCAGGCGGCGGTGGCGGACGGCGATCAGGCGGGAGCGCTTGCGCTACTCCGACCGCTCGCCGGGGCCTTCCCTGAGTTGGCCGTCCATCCTCCCTAGCTCGACGTGCCGCTCGACGTAAGACTCGCGCGGCAGCTCGAAGCGGATCACCCGCTCCTCCGAGCCGGGGCCGGACAGCCGGAAGCCGGCTTTATCGAGCACCCCGATCGACGGGATGAGCTCCGGGTAGGTCTCGGCGAGGACCGCGCGCACCTCCGGCTCCGCGAAGGCGCGCGCGAGGAGGAGCTCGACCGCCTCGCTCGCGTAACCCTGCCGGCGGTGCTCGGCGAGGACCGAATAACCGATCTCGACCGTGCCCTCTGGGCTCGGCCGCCCCTTGTATCCGCAGAGCCCGACGAGGAGGGGCGGTTCGCCGCTCTCCCCCCGCCGCAGCAGATACCACATCCACCAGCCCGCCGCCGCCTCATCCGCCCGCAGAGCTTGCAGGGATTGCTCGATCGCATCCCGGTCGTAGAAGTCGGGCGGCCAGCTCGCCGGGACCGTGACACCCAGGAGGCGCTCGAAGGCCTGCCTCCCCGCCAGCTCGGCCTCGAACAGCTCCGGGGTGGCGGCAACGAGGTCGAGGCGAGGCCCCGTCAGGCGGAGATAGGGGGCGGGCATGCGGGCGCATTCTATCGCGGCCTCCGGCATGCCCTTTGTAAGCCCCCCGGCGAGGGACGTAAAGGAGGTATCGCATGAAGCTCAAGGACAGAGTGGCGTTCGTGACCGGCGGCGGATCGGGGATCGGCGAGGCGACGGCGAGGCTCCTCGCCAAGGAGGGGGCACGGGTGGCGATCCTCGATCGCAGCGAGGAGAAGCTCGCGGAGACGATCGACCGCATCCGGCGGGAGGGCGGCGAGGCCATCGCCGTTCAGGGGGACATTTCGCGCTACGAGTCGGTCGAGAAGGCGATCGGGGAGGCCGCCGGGAAGTGGGGGCGGCTCGACATCGTCTTCGCCAATGCCGGGATCAACGGCGTCTGGGCACCCATCGAGGAGCTCAAGCCCGAGGAGTGGGACGAGACGATCGCCATCAACCTCTCGGGTACGTTCTACACGATCAAGGCCGCCGTGCCGCACCTCAAACGCCAGGGCGGATCGGTGA
>JAXDLD010000453.1:0-12436 GCA_034666805.1 Acidobacteriota bacterium | reverse complement strand
CTCCGCCGCCGTCCGCGAACGACCCCGCGCCCGGGCGCTCCTCTCCACCGCGTTTCGCTTAATGGGAGTCGCAGCTCGCCACCTCCGCCAAGGCGGCCTCGAGCTCGGCCATAGTCACCGGCTTGCTCAGGTAGCCGTCCAGGCCCAGCGAAAGGAAGCGCTCGCGATCCCCGGACATGGCGTGAGCGGTCAAGGCGATGATCCAGGGCTGGCGGCCGGGGACGAGCTGCCGGCGGATGCGGCGGGTCGCCTCCAAACCGTCCATCCGCGGCATCTGAATGTCCATCAGCAGCACGTCGTAGGGCTGGCGCGCCAGCGCCTCCAGGACCTCGTGCCCGTTGCCGGCGAGGTCGGCCCGGTACCCCAGGTGCTCGAGCATGCCGAGCATCACCTGCTGGTTCACCGGCCGGTCCTCGGCCAGGAGGACGCGGAGCGGCCGGACCCGGCCGCGGGCGGCCGGGCGAGGGCCGGCGGGCCGGCGGAGCGGAGCGGGGGCGGCCTCGCCGGTGATGGTGAAGTGGAAGGTCGAGCCCTGGCCGACCGCGCTCTCGACCCCGATCTCGCCGCCCATGAGCTCCGTCAGCCGTTTGCTGATGGCGAGCCCGAGGCCGGTGCCGCCGTGCCGGCGGGCGAGAGAGCCGTCGAGCTGCTGGAAGGCGACGAAGAGCCGGTCCAGGCCCTCCCGGGGGATGCCGATGCCGGTGTCGGAGACCGCGAAGTGGACCTCGAAGCGGTTCCCCGGGAGCGGCCGGGCGGAGAGCGCCACCCGCACCTCGCCCTGGGGGGTAAACTTGATGGCGTTGCCCAGCAGGTTGACGAGGACCTGGCGGGTGCGGCCGACGTCGCCCACCAGGGCCTCCGGGGTTCCCGGGGCCACGGTGTGGCTGAGCGCGAGCCCCTGTCTCCCCGCCAGGGGGGAGACCATCTCTAGGCTCTCTTCGATCACCCCTTCGAGATGGAAGGGGGCGCGCTCGATCTCCACCCTCCCCGACTCCATCTTCGAGAAGTCGAGGATGTCGTTGATGACGGTCAGGAGGGCCTCGCCGCTCCCCCGGATGATGTCCAGGTACTCCGCCTGCTGGTCGGAGAGGGAGGTCTCCGCCAGCAGGCCGGTCATGCCAATGACGCCGTTCATGGGCGTGCGGATCTCGTGGCTGATGTTGGCCAGGAACTCGCTCTTGGCCCGGCTCGCGGCCAGGGCCTCCTCCTTGGCCCGCTCGAGGGCGGCGGTGCGCTCCCGCACCTTCTCCTCGAGGCCGAGGCGCAGCCGGTCGAGCTCGTCGTGGACGCGGTAGAACCGGTTGGAGAGCGAGAAGCTCATCGCCACCAGGACCGCCGCGAAGCCGAAGGGGGCGAGCACGGACTGCCAGCTCCAGGCCGGGTGGAGGAGCTGGATGGCGAGCCCGGCCCCTTCGCAGACGACGAGGGCCATGCCGCCCAGGGCGACGGTCCGCGCCTCGGCGTCTCCCCGGAGCGCCGCGCGGACGACGAGCGCCGCCGCCACGACTAAGAGCGGCAGCAGCCAGAGGGTGCGGAAGGTCTGGCTGGCGACGACGAGGCGGGTGTCGGGCCAGAGGCCGACGAAGAGGGCGAGGACGGCGTGGGAGAGCTGGTAGGCGCGGAGCGGCCGGGAGATGGGCCGGGAGAAGAAGGTCCACAGGAACTGGATGGCGAGGAGCGCCGCGAGGTGGCCGGTGAGGTCGCTCACCCGCACCGCGAGGTCGTACCGGCCGGTGACCTCGTAGACCCAGTAGGAGCTGGCGAAGGTGTTGACCGCGAAGGCGAGGGCGAGGAGGCCGAACCACAGATGCCCCTTCTCCTGCGGGCGGCGGCTGTAGAGCCGGATGTGGTAGGGGACCGAGGCCAGGAAGAGGAAGGCGAGGAGGAGCAGGGGGAGGTCCGCCCAAAGGGTGCGGTCCCGCGCCGCCTCGGCGCGGTCCTTGAGGGCCCGGGCGTTGCCGAGGACGACGACCCCGCCCACCGGCGCGGACTCCGGGTCATCGTCCGCGGCCCAGGCCACCCTTCGCACCCGGAGAGCGAGGAAGAGCGGGCCGTCCATCCCGCCGCTCCCGCCCGCTCCCGCCGCTCCCGCCGCTCCCGTCATGGCCCGGGCAAGGGGGAAGACCTCGGCCCAGGGGAGGGGCAGCCCCGCGGACCACCCCCGCGAGCTGCCGGCGAGCCGGCCCCCGGCGTAGACCTGGTAGGCGCCGAGCCCGGTCGAGGGCCCGAGGAGGAGAGCGAGCCGGCCGCTGGCGGCGGCGAGCCGCGCCTCGGTGTCGAGGGAGATCACCCGCCGGAACCAGACCGGACCGTCGACACCGCGGTAGCCCTGCTCCTTCCAGGTCCCGGTCAGGGGCACGGCCCGCCAGGCCGAGTCGTCGAAGCCGGGGCTCGCCCACCGGGGATCGTCGCCGGCCCGCGACTTCCAGAGCTCGGTCCGTGCGGGCTCGCCTGGCGCCGCCAGGCCGGTGGCGGGGGAGATCAGGAGGGCCGGGACGGCAAGGAGCGCCATCCCGGCGCCGATACCGAGCCGGTGGTTCTTTGTCATAAGGAACAAAACAAGTATAGCGCGAGAGGGCGCTCACGCCTCACGGGCCGCGAGTCGCGTCTTCAGGCTCCGCACCTCCTCCTCCGCCGCCGGGCGCCAGAGACCGCTCTCACGCCGCTTCGCGATCGAGGCGGGGTTGTAGCGCACGGAGGTGACGAGCTTGCCTTCCGGGCTGAAGACGTGGGCGCGGCCGCGGTCGCCGACGACGACCAGGGTCTCGCTCCGGGTGTCCCAGAGGAGGTCCTCGCGGGCGGCGCGGGCGAGGTCGGCGAGCGCCATGCGGGTCGGCCGGTCGCCCTCGGCGTGGCGGCGCTCGGCGTGGCGGGTGCGCCGCTCCTTGCCCCGGAAGCCCTTCTCCAGGCGGCGGGAGAGGCCGGCCAGGATGCCCTCCAGGCGCTGCTCCAGGGTCTCGACGGGGGCGAGCCGGCGGTGAAAGGCGTGCTCGACGCCGTCGAGCGCCGTCTGCGCCCAGCGCACCGGGTCGGCCCAGGGGATCTCGCCCACCCGGTCGAAGAGGTTCTCGAGCGGCTCGCCGCCCGGGCCCCCCCCGCCAACGCCGATGACGTTCAGGCCGAAGCGGCGGCGGCCCCCCCGCGGGCGGGACGAGATCATCTGGAAGGAGACCGCGAAGGCCCGCGGCACGCCGCCCAGGCCGCGGTCTCGGTACCAGCCGACCGCCACCTGGCCGTGCAGGAGGTAGCCCACCGGGGTGCTGCCGGGCGGTCCGAACACGGGCAGGAGGTTCCCCGTCAGCTCCGCCCCCGGGCTCGCGAGGGCGACGAGCTGCGGCGGCTCGCGGTAGAGGAGGTCGACCCGCGGGTCGTGGCGTTCGAGCAGCCACTGGCCGAAGTCGCGGTAGCGGGGGAGGCCGGTGGGGCCGTAGCCGGTGAACACCTGCCGCCCGTCGCCCGGGACGGAGTGTTCGCACTCGGCGGTGCCGCAACGCAGGCAGTAGACCCGGCCGGGCTGGTGGATGGCGCTGTGGTCGAGGAGGGCCTGGAGGGACTCCTGGATCGCCTCCCCGGCGTCGCGGCCGGCCCGTTCGACGTTGCCGTCGCGGAGAGCGGTGGGCACCGCGAGCCGCAGGTCGAGGGGCTCCCCCCGGCCGGCGATCAGGTGCCCGAGCGGATGGCGGTCGATCCGCTCCCGCACCTCGTCAGTGAGGAGCTTCAGGGCCTCCCTCAGGCGCTCGTTGCGGTCGTCACGGGTGGAGGGGTCAGGCATGGACGGTCTCCCCGGCCACGATAAGCGCGAGTGCGGCGGGGGGTATTCCCTGCGCGTGCGTCTCCGGCGGCCTGCCGGCGACGACCGCCGGCAGTCCGGCGACGACCGCCAGGTAGGTCGGCGACGATCGCCAGCAGTCCGGCAATGACCGCCGGCAGTCCGGCGACGATCACCAGCAATCCGGCGACGACCGCCAGGCAGGGTGGCGGTGCTCGCCTACACTACTCCCATGGCCGCAGACCTCTCCTCCGAGCCCCCGAAGCTCCGCTTAGGCGTCTCCGCCTGCCTCCTCGGAGAGGAGGTGCGCTACAACGGCGGACACAAGCGCGACCGCTTCCTGACCGACGTCCTCGGGCCCTACGTCGAATGGGTGCCGGTCTGCCCGGAGGTCGAGATCGGCCTCGGCACCCCTCGGCCGGCCATCCGCCTGGTGCGGATCGGCGGGGAGACCCGCCTCGTCGCCCCCGAGACGGGCGCCGACCATACCGTCGCCATGCGCGAGTACTCCGCGCGCCGGGTGGCGGAGCTCGTCGCGCTCGACCTCGCCGGCTATGTGCTCAAGAGGGACTCGCCGAGCTGCGGCATGGAGCGGGTGAAGCTCTATCCAGAAAACGGTGTGCCGTCGAAGGACGGCCAGGGGATCTTCGCCGAGGCCCTCCTCCGGCTCTTCCCCGCCCTGCCGGTCGAGGAGGAGGGGCGCCTGAACGATCCGGCCCTCCGCGAGAGCTTCGTCGCCCGGATCTTCGCCTACGACCGCTTCCGGCGGGCGGAGCGGGCCGGCTGGACCCGCGCCGCCCTCACCCGTTTCCACGAACAGCACAAGTTCCTCTTGATGGCGAGGAACCAGGCCGGCATGCGCCGCCTCGGCCGGCTCTTAGGCGAAGCCGGGAGGGACGTGCCCGCCGCCGATCTCGCCCGCGACTATCTCACCGGCATGACCGCGGTCCTCTCCCGGCCCGCCACCCGCCGCGGTCACACCAACGTCCTCCAGCACATGGCGGGCTTCGTCTCAGACGCCCTGGACGGCGCCGACCGCGAGGAGCTGACCTCCTCGATCGAGAGCTACCGCCGCGGGCTCCTGCCCCTGATCGTCCCCGTCACGCTCCTGCGCCACCACGTCCGGCGCCAGGAGGTGGCCTACCTCGAAGACCAGGTCTATCTGGAGCCCCATCCGCACGAGCTGATGCTCTTGAACCACGTGTAGGGTGAGGGCCCGCGCGTCCCCGGTTGTGCGAGAATCCCCCCGAACTAGGAGGAGGACTCTTATGAGAACGACGAGGAAAGCGATTCCAGCGTTTTTGGCGGCCCTGCTGGTGACGGCCGCGGCGGTACCGGCGTTCGCCGGCGTCCATTATCAGGCGACGAGCGCCATGGAGGGCGGATCCGGCCGTGGCGGCAGGAACCCCGGCGACGCGAAGGTCGAGGGTTGGGTGAGCGGCGAGAAGGCCCGGGTGGAGTTCAAGGAGAGCGGCAACCCCATGGCCAAGTCGGGGACCTACATCCTCACCAAGGACGGGGGGAAGACCCTGTACCTCGTGAATCCCGAGGACAAGACCTATGCCCTGTGGGACTTGAACGGCCTGCTCGGCGCCCTGGGCGGGATCATGAACGGCATCGGGCCGATCCTCAAGATCGAGTTCAGCGACCCCAAGGTCGAGAAGGTCTCGGAGGGGGACGGCGGTACGCTCCTGGGCCTGCCGACCCGGCATTACAAGTTCCGCACCAGCTACACGATGAAGATGAAGATCTTCGGGATGGGCAAGGCCTCCGAGACGGTCACTGACCAGGAGGTCTGGGCGACGACCAAGCTCACCGACCCCGGCCTCCGGGTCTGGCTGCGCCACGATCCGCCGAAGACCGGCAACGAGCAGTTCGACAAGCTGATCGCGGCCCAGTCGGAGAATCAGCATTTGAGCGGCTTCCCCTTGAAGACCGTGTCCACCACCACCTCGACCCAGAACGGCAAGCAGAACGTCACCCACGTCACCATGGAGGTCACGTCCCTCGAGACCAAGTCGATCTCCGACTCCCAGTTCGAGATCCCCTCCGGCTACAAGGAGACGCAGATGCTGCCGACGGAAGAGAAGAAGCGTGAGCGGGAGCGGTAAGCCGGAGGACGGCGGCGGCGCCCCCGAGGGGCCACGCGCGCCAAAGCCGGGCGAGCGGCTGGGGAGCCGGGAGGTCTTCCGGGGCAAGACCGTCCGGCTGGACGTCGACCGGGTCCGCCTGCCGAACGACAAGGAGATGGACTTCGAGATCATCCACCACGTCGGCGCGGCGGCGGTGGTGCCGGTCCTCTCCTCGGGCGAGGTGCTGCTGATCCGGCAGTACCGCTACGCGACCGGCGGCTATCTCCTGGAGGTCCCGGCGGGGAAGCTCGACCCGGGCGAGTCGCCGGAGACCTGCGCCCGGCGCGAGGTGGAGGAGGAGACCGGCTATCGGCCCGGGAAGCTCACCCCCCTGGGCTGGATCTGGACGACGCCGGGCTTCGCCGACGAGAAGATCTGGCTCTATCTCGCGACCGAGCTTGAGGAGACGAAGCAGGCGCTCCAGGAGGACGAGGTCCTGACGATCGAGAAGCTCCCTCTGGCGGAGGCGGTCGAGAAGGCCGCCTCCGGGGAGATCCACGACAGCAAGACGGCGTGTGCGTTGCTGCGGGCGGGGCGGCGGTTGGGGAAGTAAGGCACCCCCGGCACGCTTTTCGCTAAGCGGACCGGCATGCAATCCGCTACCCTCGTCCACCCGCGCGAGTTCGAGATCCAGTCCTTCGAGTGCCCGGAGCCCGGCCCCGGGCAGGTCCTCGTCCAGATCCAGGGCTGCGGGGTCTGCGGCTCGGACATGGGGCCCTGGAAGGGCATCGAGGGGCTCGTCTACCCCATGGTCCCCGGCGCCCCCGGCCACGAGGTGTTCGGCACCGTCGCCGGTTTGGGCGAGGGGGTCGACGGCATCGCCCTGGGCGAGCCGGTGACCGCTCTCACCTACCGCGGCTATGCCGAGTACGACATCGCCGAGGCGAGCTCGGTCGTCCGCCTGCCTCCGGCCCTTGCCGGCCGGCCGGTCCTCGGCGAGCCGCTCGCCTGCGCCGTCAACGTCTCCCGCCGGGCCGGAGTGGCCGAGGGCGATCTCGTGGTCCTCCTGGGGACCGGCTTCCTCGGCGGTCTCCTGGTCCAGCTCTTGAGGCGCGAGAAACCGGGGCGGATCGTCGCCGTCTCGCGCCGGCGCTCGGGGCTGGCGGCGGCCGAGAGCCTGGGGGCGGACGAGGCCCTGACCTATGACGACGATGTCCGCGGCCGGATCGGCGAGCTCTCGGGCGGGCGGATGGCGGATGTGGTGATCGAGGCGACCGGCCGGCAGGAGCCGCTCGACCTGGCCGCCGAGCTGACCCGGGTGCGCGGCCGGCTGATCGTCGCCGGCTATCACCAGGACGGGCCGCGCACGGTCAACATGCAGCTCTGGAACTGGCGGGGGATCGACGTCATCAACGCCCACGAGCGCGACCCGGAGATCTACCGGCGGGGCATGGAGGAGGGGGTCGCCCGGCTCGCCGCGGGAGAGGTCGACCTGGCGCCGCTCCTCACCCACCGCTTCCCCCTGGCCGAGATCAACCAGGCCTTTAAGACCTCCGAGGAGCGCCCGGCGGGGTTCTTGAAGTCGCTCGTCCTCAACGGGGAGGACGGCCGCTGAAGACCTTCGAGCGGCCGCGACTGGGCTTCATCGGCCTGGGCTGGATCGGGGCCATGCGCATGGAGGCGGTCGCCGCCGCGAACGCCGCCGTCCCCGCCGCCCTCTGCGACGCCTCGCCCGAGCGCCTCGACACCCTCTCCCGAAAGGTGGGGGTGGACGGCTCCGAGCCCGGCTGCTTCACCGACCCCGAAGACCTCTTGCGTCACGCCGCCGACCTCCGGCTGGACGGAGTGGTGATCGCCACCCCCAACGCCCTCCACGCGCCGCAGACCCTGGCCGCCCTCGACCGCGGCCTGGCCGTCTTCTGCCAGAAGCCGCTCGCCCTCTCCGGCAGGGAGACCCGGCGGCTGCTCGACTCCGCCCGCGCCGCCGACCGCCTGCTGGGGATCGACTACACCTATCGCACCCTCGCCTCGGCGGTCGAGCTGCGCCGGCTCGTCCGCGAGGGGGCCCTGGGGCGGGTCTTCAGCGTCGACACGGTTTTCCACAACGGCTACGGCCCCGACAAGCCCTGGTGCTTCGATCCCGCCCTGGCCGGCGGCGGCGCGCTCCTCGACCTCGGAGTCCATCTCCTGGACCTCGCCTTCTGGCTGCTCGAAGCGCGGCATGTCTCCGCGGTGTCGGGGGCGGTTTTCAAGGAGGGGCGGCCCCTGCCGCCCCGGGAGGGGCAGGAGGGACCGATCGCGATCGACGACTTCGCCACCGCCCGGATCGACTTCGAGGCGGGGAGCGGCGAGCGGGCGGCGGGCTCCGTCGCCGTCTCCTGGAACGCCCACGCGGGGCGGGACTGCCTCTTCAGCGTCCGCCTCTTCGGCACCGCCGGCGGCGCGGAGCTGCGCAACGTGGGGGGGAGCTTCTACGACTTCGAGCTCGCCCGCTTCAGCGGCCGGAGCGAGGAGGTCGTCGCCCGCGACTCCGGGGAGAGCCTCGGCCGCGGCATCGTCGCCTGGGCCGAGCGCCTCGCCGCCTCGCCCCGCTTCGACCCCGAGGCGGTGCGCAGCGTCCTGGTGAGCGACACGGTCGACGCGATCTACTACGGTTCCGGAGGCGGGACCGGGGAGGGGGTCAGGGGCGCCGCTCCCCTTCCTTGACGAAAAGGTACTCCTGGATGCCGTGGCGGAGCAGGAACGAGCGGTCGACCCTGAAGCCGCGCAGGAGGTCGTTCATCTCGGCCGGGACGAAGCGGGGGGCCGGCCGGGTGGCCGAGGTCCGGATCTCATAGGCCAGGTTCTGCTCGTCGATGATGCGGAAGCGGATCGGCTGCGCCGGGATGGTCTTCAAGATCGAGATGAGGGAGAAGACCAGGGTGCCGGGGTGGCAGAACGGCGACAGGTGCCGCATGAAGTGGCCGAGCTCCTTGCGGGTCAGGTAGTTGAAGGTGTCCCAGGCGAGCACGACGTCGAAGCTCGCGGGCTCCGAGGCGGGGAGGAAACTTTCAAAGAACTGCGGGCCGGCCTCGTCCCCCTCCCCGCCGGCCGGTGCACGGGCCGAGAGGGCGGCGAAGAGATCCTCGATATAGATTTTGCAGCCGTACTGGGAGAGGAACTCGACGTTCGATCCGAGGGCCGGCCCCAGGTCGAGGACCTGGAGCTTGCGGCCGCGGCGGAACTCTTCGAACAGCGCGGCGAGGCCGAGCGAGCGATGGACCTGCGGCTCGGTCTCGGCGAGGGTGCGCTGCTCCTTCTTCTTCTCGCGGGAGCCGGGCGACGAGAACCAGCTCATCCGGCGTTCGCTACATTGGCGGCGCTGCCGGGCCGGTTCGCCTGTCCTTCGTTCGCCGCCGCCGCTTTACCGGAACTGCCGGGACTGCTGGAGCTGCCGGAGCCGGAGCCCCCGGCGGCGCGGCTGCCGTCCATGTCGATCGAGCCCTTGAACCGCGAGCCGTCCTCCAGGGTGACCCGGGGCGAGGTGATGTTGCCGCGCACGGCGCCCGACTGGCGGAGAACCGCCTGCTCGGCGGCGAAGACGTTGCCGTCCACCTCCCCCTCGACGGTGACGACCCGGCCGAAGACGTCGGCCTTCACCCGGCCGTTCTTGCCGATCGTCACGTTGTGCTGCTTCAAGTCGACCTTGCCCTCGACCCGGCCTTCGATCACCAGATCCTCTTCGCCGGCCAGGTCGCCCTTGATGAAGATGGACGGGCCGATCGTCGCCCGCTCGCCGCTGCGGCGCGGCGGCTCCGGAGCGGAGGGGGCGGCGGGAGCGGCGGCGGTCAGGGGACGGGGCGGGCTCGGGGGTTCGGGCTGCTGCGGGTTCGTGCCAGGGGGATCGTCTCTTTTCCACGCCATTTAGGAATCTCCTTCTCGAACGTGTAGCGGGGTGAATGCGAGGGTATGGGCGCTGCGGAAGGATGTCAAGGAGGAAAATAGGGTTTCTTCTATGTTTGCAGAGGCTAGGGCGCCGTCCCGGAGACCCGGAGACGGCGCCGGCCCCAAGCCCTCAGCCGGCGAGGCGGGCGTTCAAGGTGATGTCCACTCCGCCCAGGGCCTGCGAGACGGGGCACCCTTCCTTGGCCTTGCGCGCCTGCTCCTGGAAGGCCGCGTCGTCGATCCCCGGCACCTCGGACTCGTTGTCGAGCTCGATCCGGGTGATCTTGAAGCCCTCGCCCACCTTCTCCAGGTGGACCTTGGCCGAGGTCGCGACCCGCTTGGGCGCGAAGCCCGCGCGGCCAAGGCCGGCCGAGAGGGCCATCGAGAAGCAGCCGGCGTGCGCGGCGCCGATCAGCTCCTCGGGGTTAGTGCCGCCGGCCTCCTCGAAACGGGAGCCGAACGAGTAGCGCCCCTCGAAGGCGCCGCTGCCCAGGGACACCTTCCCCTGGCCATCCTTCAAACCACCTTCCCAAACTGCTTTCGCCGAACGTACGGGCATCGGTTCTCTCCTTTGGATCGTGTCTGGATCTACATCTATATAGAAGGATGCTTCTCCCCGGCTCAGGGCTTCTTTCCCGGCGGCTGGGCCGCCCGGAAGACGATAGGTGTGCCGGGGGGGAGCTTGTGAAGGCGCGTGATGCGGACCGGCGGGGTCGCCGACCAGTCGACGTGGAGGGTGAATTCTATTGGGTCGCTGACCGCGAGCCCGGCGAGCGATACCTGGGGTCCCAGGGGGAAGGACATGGTCATGGGGTCCATCCCGACGACCTCCCCCTGCCGGTCGACGAAGTCGTCGACCGCCTGGTGGGAGACGGCGAAGCCGCTCGCCGGGTTGCCCGGCTCGGGGAGCTGTGCCACCCTGCCGCGGACCGTGTAGTCCCGCCCGCCGCCCCGCGAGCAGCCGAGGGCGGCCAGGAGGGCCCAGAGTGCGAAGACGGCGAGGAGAGCGGTACAGGTCCGGATCGTCACCCCTGTTGCGCCTCTCTTCATCGCCGGCCGATGCTAGCACGCGAGACTTTGGCGGCGTTGTCGATCCCCCGCGTTTTCACATACAGTGCCGGAGGACGAGGGAAGGAGGCCGGAGATGGCGAGCCAGGGTACCGAGCTGCGTTTGGGGAAGTACGGATCGGCGGTCGACGCGCGCCTCGCGCGCTGGCAGGAGGAGGGGTTCGGCCGCCGGCTGTGGCAGAAGGACCCGACCCTCTGGTCGCGCGAGCCGGTGCCGGACCTGGTCGACCGCCTGGGCTGGCTCCCCCTGCCGGAGACGGCGCCCGCCACCCTCCCTCTGCTCACGCGCTTGACCGACGCGGTGCGGGCGGAGGGGATCCTGCACGCGGTGGTCCTCGGGATGGGCGGGTCGAGCCTGGCGCCGGAGGTCTTCGCGCGCACCTTCGGCCACCGCCCCGGCTGGCCGGAGCTCAGCGTCCTCGACAGCACCCATCCGGACGCCGTCGCCGCCCTGGCCGGCCGGCTCGATCCCTTGAAGAGCCTCTTCCTCGTCTCCTCGAAGTCGGGCGGCACGACCGAGACGATGTCCTACTTCTACACCTTCTGGGACCGGGTGAAGCGCGCGCTCGCGGCCGGCGGGACGGGCGGCGATCCCGGACGGCATTTCGTCGCCATCACCGACCCCGGCACCTCGCTCGAGAAGCTCGCCCGGGAGCGCGGCTTCCGCGCCGTCTTTGAGGCGCCGCCGGACGTCGGCGGGCGCTACAGCGCGCTCACCCCCTTCGGCCTCGTGCCGGCGGCGCTCGCCGGCGTCGATCTGGCGGCGCTCCTCGACCGCGCCCGGGCGGCGGCAACGGCCTGCGGGCCCGAGGTGCCGGCCGGCGAGGACCCCGGCCTCCTCCTCGGGGCGGCGCTCGGCGAGCTCGCCCGGGCCGGGCGCGACAAGCTGACCTTCTGGACCACCCCGAAGATCCGCTCCTTCCCCGACTGGCTGGAGCAGCTCATCGCCGAGAGCACCGGGAAAGACGGCACGGGGATCGTCCCGGTGGCGGAGGAGCCCCTGGGGACGATCGACTCCTACGGCGCCGACCGCTTCTTCGTCGCCCTCGAGGTCGCGGGGGAGCCTGACAGTAGCCTCGGCACCCTCTTGGATGCCCTGGAGGCCCAAGGCCACCCCGTGGCGCGGCTCACCTTGGCCGATCCGGAGGACCTCGGGCGCGAGATGTTCCGTTGGGAGGTGGCGGTGGCGGCGGCCGGGGCGGTCCTCGGCATCCACCCCTTCAACCAGCCGGACGTGGAGTTCGCCAAGGTGCTCGCCAAGCAGGCCATGAAGGAGGCCGGCGCCGAGGCGGGTACCGGCGGCGGCGCCGGGTCGCAGGCCGTGGCGATCGGCGACCGCGACGCCCTCGGCAAGGGGCTCGCCGATCTCCTGGGCGGAGAGGGGGGTTACGTCGGCATCCATGCCTACCTCGCTCCGGAGACCGCGCTCTCGGAAGCCCTCCACGGGCTCCAGGGGGAGGTGCGCGACCGGACCCGGCTCGCCACCACCTTCGGCTACGGGCCGCGCTTCCTGCACTCGACGGGGCAGCTCCACAAGGGGGGGCCCGCGGGCAGCCGCTTCCTGCAGCTCGTCGACCACCCGCACGCGGACCTGCCGGTGCCG
>JAXDLD010000452.1:0-27014 GCA_034666805.1 Acidobacteriota bacterium | reverse complement strand
CCCGCAGCTCGCGGTCGAGGGCAAAGGCGAAGTCGAGGAGCGGGTCCTTCCGGGCATGCAGCTCGGCCTCTGACTCGGCGAACATCTTGGTCCGCTCCGCGAGATCGGTCACCCGGGTGGCGGCGAGGAGCCGTGAAGCCTGGCCGGCGATCGCGGTCCGGTCTTTGGCATCGCCCAGAAGCGTGCTCACCGCCGGGACCGCGGTCTCCCGGGGCAGGGCGGCGAAGCGGACGAGGAGGTCGGTCAGGAGCGCCTCCTCGGTCGGCAGGTGCATGCGCTTCTGGTCGAGCCGGACCCGGTCGGCGAGGCGCTCGCGGTTCCTCTCCTGGTACTCGGGCTCCCGCTCGAGGTCGGGCTTGGCCCGCTCGCCGGCCCAGCGGACGAGGGTGAGGGCGAGGTCCAGGGGCTTGGGGCCGGAACGTGCCTGATCGAGGAGGAAATCGCGCTCCCAGGTCGCCTGCCGCTTGAAGACGAGCTGGCCCAGCTCGCGATAGGCCGCCACCGCCGGCTTCTGCTCGGGGCGGGCCTCGGCCCAGGTGAGGACCTGGCGCTCGGCCTCCTCCTTTTTCGCCAGCAGCCGGCCGCGGGTGATCCCCGCCACCTGGCCCCGGCTGTTCTTCTCCCGGTTGGCGAGGCTCTTGGCGCGGTCGGCCAGGGCGATCCGCGCCACTTCGTCCTTCGCCGCCGCCGCCTCCATCAGGTCGATCCAGGCGCGGTAGAGCTCGGCCTGGCGGGGGAAGGAGAGCTCGGCCCGCTCGCGCATCTCGGGGGCGGTGAGCGACCGGAAGGTGAGGCCGGGGTAGCCGGCGAGCATGACGAAGCTGCCGGGCTCGACCCCCTTCTTCGCCACCGGGAAGTAGTGGCGGGGCCGGTAGGGGACGTTGGCGGGCGAGCGGGGAGCGGGGAGACCGTCCGGGCCGGCGTAGACGCGGAGCAGGGCGAAGTCGCCGGTGTGGCGGGGCCAGCTCCAGTTGTCGACCTCGCCGCCGTACTCGCCGACCGCCCGCGGCGGCGCGTAGACCAGCCGCAGGTCGGGGTACTCCAGGTTCTCGATCAGGAGATAGCGCACCCCGCCGTCGAAGGCCGCCAGCTCGCAGCGCCGGTGGGTTTTCGCCTCGCAGGCCGCCACCAGCTCTTTCTGCTTGCGCTCAATGGCGAAGAAGCGGGCCAGGTCGTCCGCTCCGGCGGGCACCGCGGCCTCGACCTCGGCGGTGACGTCGGTCGTCTTGTGGGGGACGGTGAGCCGCGCCCCCTCTCCCGGCAACTCCTCGGCCCGGGAGGCGGCGAGGAAGCCGTGGGTGATCAGGTCGCGCTCGGGGGTCGAGTGCTGCTGCAGGATGCCGAAGGCGCAGTGGTGGTTGGTGATGACGAGGCCGGCGGACGAGATGATCCCGGCCGAGCAGCCGTCGAGCCGGACCGCCGCCTCGAGGAGGCCCGCGCCGTCTTTGCTCCACAGCTCCTGGGGCGGCAGCTCGAGGCCGAGCTCCCGCAACCATTTCGGATCGTGCTCCAGCATCTGCTCCGGGGTCCACTTCCCTTCCACGGCGTAGGCCCCTCCTGCGAAAAGCGCTAAGAGCGCGAAGACGACGAGCGAGTTTTTCATGGGGAGGTAGTGTAGCCGAAAGGGGTACTAGACAGGAAAAGGCCCCGCCCGGGTGGGCGGGGCCTCTTTGTAGCTCTAGGCGCCGGAAGGAGTGCTAGGCGACGCTCTTCTTACGGAGCGCCAGGAAGGCGCCGGCTGCGAGCAGCAGGGCGAGCGCCGCCAAGCCTAACCCAGAGAGGGTCGGGATCTGGGCGACGGTCGGTACCCGGAAGATCGTCGGGTCGGAAGCGCCGCTGACCGCCGGGTCGTCGGTCTGTACCGTCGACTCGTTGGTCTGGTTGCCGTCGGCGTCGAAGTGGATCGTCCCCTGGTTGCTGATCGCGGTGCCGGCCGTGCCGGTCTGGACGGTGGCGGTGATGGTGATCGTCACCGAAGCGCCGGCCGCGATCGCGCCGTTCCAGTGGACGGTGTTGGAGACGTCGGTGGTCGCCGTGCCCGCGGTGGCGGAGGCACCGGTCAGGAGGAGCCCCGCCGGCAGCACGTCGACGAATTCGTCGCCGGGGTTGTCCTGCTGGGTGAAGGTGCCGGTGTTCCTGAGCACCACCGTGTAGGTGACGTTGCCGCCCTCGGCGAAGTTGCCGGAAACGGTCTTGGTCCCGGAGACGCTGGCGGGGGAGAGGACGAGGGCGCTGGTAGCATCGGCCGCGCCGGGCTTGGCGGGGTCGTCGGTCTGGGCGCTCGCCTCGTTGGTGCCGTTGCCATCGGCGTCATAGGCGATCGTGCCCTGGTTGCTGATGGTCTGGCCGAAGGTTCCGGCCTTGATCGTCGCCGTGATGGTGATCGTCACCGAAGAGCTGGCGGCGATCGCGCCGTTCCAGGTCACGGTGTTGGTCCCCACGGTGGCGACCGCGGTACCCGAGGTGGCGGCCGCCGAGACGAGGGTGAGCTGAGCCGGCAGGACGTCGGTGAATTCGTTGCCGGTGTTGTCCTGCTGGGTGTTGGTGCCGGTGTTGCTGAGCACCACGGTGTAGGTCACCGTGCCGCCCTCGGTGAAGGTGCCGGCGACGGTCTTGGTGCCGGAGACGACGGCGGGCGACAGCACGGTGACGGTGGCGCTCGCGGTGTTGTTGGCGTTGTTGGGATCGCTGGTCGTCGCCGCCGCGGTGCCCTGATCGGTCAGCGGGCCGGCGATGTTGGGCGCGTTGAGAGTGATCGCCAGGGTGGCGGAATTCCCCTTGCCGAGGCTCGCCAGGTTCCACACCCCGGTCGACGGGTCGTAAACCCCCTGCGAGGCGGTGAAGCTCGTCGGGTTGAGCAGCGGGTAGGCGGGGAAGGCCTCCTGGACGTTGACGCTGAAGGCGGGATCGTTCCCCGTGTTGGTCACCGTGAGGGTGAAGGTCACGGGATTTCCGACCAGGACCGTCGGGCTGCTGACGGTCATGCTGAGGGCCAAATCGGCGGCGCGCGGCGCGAGGACCGAGACCGTCGACTGGTTGTTGGCCGGGTTGGTGTCGAGCGGCGCCGAGGCGACGATCTGGGCGAGGTTGTCGACCGGGTCGGTCGTCTGGACGGTGGCGACGATGTGAAGGGTGGCGCTGCCGGCGACCGCGATCGAGCCCACCGTCCAGATGCCGGTCGCCGGGACGTAGGCGCCGCCGCCGTCGTCGGAGACGTAGGTGAGGCCGACGGGCAGCGAGTCGCTGACCACGACGCCGGTGGCCGCGCCGGGGCCGGCGTTGGTGACGGTGACGGTGAAGGTGACATTCTGCCCGATGATCGGGTTGGGCGGCGCCATCGACTTGCTGATGCTCAAATCGGCCGATTGCGTCCCTTCGACCACCACGACCTCGGCGCGGCTGCCCGCGGCGTTGTGGTGGTGGAGGAGGAGGGCGCCCTGCGAGCCGTTGGCGGCCAGGTTGGCCAGGTTCCAGGTGACGGGGAGAGACGCCCCGTTCAGATCCTGGGCCAGGTGCTTGCCGGTGAAATTGAGCCCCTGCGAGGCGGCGGCGTAGTTCCACGAGAACGGACCGGCCGCCTCGTCGAAGAAGAAGCCGTTCACGGGGCCGCAGAGCGGCGCGAAGCCGGGGCAGGTCTGGATCTTCCACTTGAAGTTGGTCGTGCCGGCGGGCAGGCCGAGCTGGGCCGGGGTCGCCGCCAGGATCATGACGCTGTTGTTGAACAGGGCCGAGTCGATGACGGACGCGTTCAGGCGGTTGACGTAGAGACCGGCGCCGCCGATGCTCACCCCGGAGGTCGTCAGGTTGAAGATGGTGTTGACGAAGCTGTCCTGGCCGGTGGCGGTGTTGCCGAAGAGCGCCGAGGCCTCGGTGCCGGGGTTGCTGTTGAAGAGGATGCGGTCGTAGGTACCGTCCGAGTTGGCGTCGACATAGATGTTGAACGCCACCTCGTTGGGGGTCGACCAGCTGCCCCAGGTCGAGACGCCGAAGAGGATCAGGTTGGTCGTCGGATCGTAGGCGACACCGGCGTACTGGAGGTCGGCTTCGGGCGGTGCGTTGACCGGGTCGAGCGCCGAGACCGCCTGGAGCTCGAAGGGCGAGACGAGAGAGACCTCGTCGAAGGTCGGCGCGGCGGTGGTCGCGGTGCAGGTCGGTCCGGCGCCCAGGGTGCCGGTGCAGACGTCGGTGCCGGAGAGGGCGATCGTCGTCGCGCCGGTGGGAGCGCCGCCGGTCGTGATGGTGCTGCCGGCCGACATCGCCGAGGCCGGGCGGGCCGCCATGTAGACCGGGACCCTGAGCTTGACGTTGCCGCTCTGGGAGAGGGTGATGTAACCCTCCTCCTCGGCGAGCCAGTGGCGGACTAAGTTGCCGAGGCCGGCGAGCGCACCGGGAGCGGCCTGGGTGGCGGCGACGGTGACGTCGCGCACGTGCCGCATCTGGTTGGCGTTGCCGTTCATCTGGACGTCGAACTCGGCCGTCTGGCCGGCCGGCACGGAGAGCGTGCTGCCGCCGGGGAGCGAGAAGGCGATGCCCGGAGCGTCGTTGCGGAGGTCGATCCCTAAGTCATAGGTCGCCGCCGTGGCGCCGTGGTTGACCACCCGCACGTGCTTGACCTGGCTGACGATCCCGACCACCGGAGCGTCGAAGGTGACCGAGACCACCCCGGACTGGTCGGAGTCGAAGGCGACGACGCCCGACTGCGCCGAGTTGGCGGGGTCGACGCGGCCGGCGCCGATCCGCCCGGGGGGGTACTTGAGCCCCGAGCCGTTGGCGCCGATCGTCACGTCGTGGAGGGCGCCGTTCATGGCCGCGGCCTTGAGCTCCTCGACCGTCCAGTCGGGGTGGAGCTGGCGGAGGAGGGCCATGACCCCCGCCATGTGCGGGGTGGCCATCGAGGTGCCGGAGATGGTCAGCGCCTGGCTGCCCGGGATGAAGCCGGTGGGGTCGGCGACGATACAGCCGCCGGAGACGCAGACCTTGCCGCTCTGGGTCGAGGTGATGGAGACGCCGGGAGCGCTGACGTCCGGCTTCAGGTGGAAGGGGGCGCCGAGGCGCGGACCGCGCGAGGAGAAGCTGCCGATCGTGTCGGCGGCGGTCGCCGCCGCCAGGGTGGCGTTGACCCCGGTGCCGAGCTGAGCCTTGATGGTGTTGCCGTCGGCGAGCGAGATGAAGACCGACGGGATGGTCACCGCCGGGCCCGGGGGGGCGGTGCCGCCCATCACCGTCAGGTTGGGATCGCCGACCGCGTTGTTGACGACGATGGCGCCGATGGCGCCGGCGGCCTGGGCGTTCTGCACCTTGACGAGGAAGCCGCAGGTGCCGCGGTCGATCAAGGCGATGTTGCCGGCGACCGCCGCGGCGTTGGTGAGAGCGGTGCAGCCATCGGTCGTGCTGGGGCCCGAAGCGTTGGCGGCGTCGAGCGCCTGGATGACCGCGGCGGTCTGCCCCGAGGGGGCGGGCGGCGCCGGGATGAAGCCGGCGGCGAGCGCGGCGTAGCCGCCGGCGATTCCGGCCGGCGAGTTGACCTGGAGAATGGCGCTCGCGAGGCCGGAGTCGGCGGAGGCGGCGACCGAGAGGGCGCGGTTGGCGGCGCCCGGGCTGCTGACGATGTAGAAGGTGTCGCCGGCGTTGCCCGCCGCGGCGACGACGATCACCCCGGCCACGGCGGCGTTCTCGGAGGCCACCGCGGTGCTCGAGGCGGCGCCGCCGAAGTTCGAGCCGAGCGACATGTTGATGACGTCCAGGTGGTCCGAGAAGTCGGTGTCGTTGTTGGGGTCGATCGACCAGTCGATGGCCTGGATGGTCAGGCCGGTGCTACCGCCGCAGCCGAAGACGCGGAGGGCGTAGAGGCTCGCCCCCGGGGCCACGCCGGGACCGATGCGGAGCGAGGCGAAGGGAGCGGCCGGGCTGTAGGGGCCGGCGTAGGTGGTGCCGGCCGCGGTGACGCCCAGGCCCGCCGCCGTTCCCGACACGTGCGAGCCGTGGCCGTTGCAGTCCATGGGGTCGGGGTCGGGGGTGGGCGTGTTGGCGCCGTTGTAGGCGTCGCCCGCGAAGTCGGTGCCGCCCACCACCTTGGCGGTGGGGAAGAAGCCGTCGGCGTTGGTCGTCGTGTCGTTGGCCTGATAGTCGGTGAGCAGGCCGGTGCCGCCGAAGTTGGCGTGCTGGTAGTCGATGCCGGTGTCGATGATGCCGATCTTGATCCCCGTGCCGGTCAGGTTGGTGCCCAGGCCGAGGGAGTTGTTCCACAGCGGCGGCACGCCGAGGAAGGGGACGCTGGTCGAGTTGGTCGGGAACTCGGGCACCAGGGGGTGGATCGCCTTGATGCCGGGGAGCCGCCGGAGGAGGGCGAGCTTCGCCGGCTCGACGGCGATGGCGATGCCGTTGTAGGCCCGCGCCACGCGGTAGATCTCCGTCACGCTCAAGGCCCGGAGGGAGGCGGTGAGCCTCTCCTGGGCGGCGCCGATCGTGCGCAGCTGCGATTGCGCGGCGATCCTGGCCGCGGCCAGAGCGCGGTCCCGCCCGCCCTCGGTGCTCCGGAGGACGCTGCCGTAGACCACCCCTGCCGGGGTGTCGGGGAGCTCGATCAGGATCTGCAAGCGGCCGTCCGCCAGAGTCCCGGCGTTGATCGGGATCTCATCCGGGAGCGGCGCCGGCGGCCCTTCCTGGGCCCAGGCGAAGGCGGCCGGAACCAAGGCGAGGAGAAAGACCAACAGGGAGTAGGTGAACCCGTGGCGTGGCGGTCGTGGCATTTAGCCCTCCTAAATAAGATCGGGTGGGCCCCGATCTTGCCTGGGCAACCCTGGCGGGCGCCGCGGCAGAATCCATACGATGTGAACGGCTCGCGCGGATGCTACTCCAATCCACACCCCCATAGAAGAGGCAAGATGTACTTTTAAGGGTCGATCGTGCGCAGGAGGTGCGCAGGAGGAGGTACTAGGAGGCCGGGTGGACGACCCGGCGGAAGCGCGGATCGTCGCGCACCGGGTCCCAGATCGGGTCGAGGGCGATCGCATGGGCGGAGACCAGCGCCGGGTGGGAGAGGAGGTAGGCGAGCTGCTCGCCCGCCGCCGGGCCGTCCCCCAGCATGGCGTAGATCTGGGCGAGCTGGTGGATCCGCTGGGTGCCGTTCAAAGCGTCCTTCTCGACCGGTGCGATCGCGACCCCGAGCCTGCCCTCGCGGAGCGCCTCCAGGCGCCGGCCGAGCCCGGCGTAGGCCATGCCCAGCGAGCTATGCAGGCGCGCATCCTGGGGATGCGCCGCCGTCTCCCGCTCGAGGAGGACCCGGGCCTCCTCGAAGGCGGCACGGGCCTGTTGCCGCTCGCCGCGGAAGCCGCGGAGCTCCGCCAGCAGGAGGACCTTGGGATAGGCGTCGTCGGCCTCCTTGAACCAGGGGGCCTGGATGGCCTCGATGCGCGCCAGGGCGCGGTCCCAGTCGCGCGCGTAGACGTCCAGCCAGTAGGAGGCGAAGGCGATGTACGGGTCGTCCTTGGGCGGCGCCGCGGCGAGGATGGCCCGCGCCTCGGGGACCGAGCCCTTCCACAGCAGGTGGGTCACGGACTTCTCGAAATAGCCGGCGACCTGGTCCGGGTCGAGGGCGATCGCGGTGTTGATGTACTTCTCCGCCCGGTCGTAGCGGCGCAGGAGGGTCTCGACTTCCCCCATGGTGAGGACCAGGTTGGGGTTGCGCGGGTCGAGGGCGAAGGCCTTCTCGAGCTCGCTCAAGGCCTCTTCCTGGCGCCCCTGGCGGCAGCGGATATAGCCCATGGCCTCGGCGACCTCGCCCCGCTTCGATTGCGCCGCGGCGGCGATCGACAGCTCGGCGATGGCCGGCTCGTAGGCGCGCGAGCCCCAGTAGAAGTAGTACCCGAGGGCGATATGGGCCTCCGGGAGCCGGGGCGAGAGCGCCAGGGCGCGGTCGACCGCCGTCTTGGCTCGGGCCAGGGTCTGCCCGGTGGGGTCGAAGCCGCCCTGGAAGGTCGCGGACTCGGCGAGCGACAGGCCGGCCCACGCCTCGGCGAAGCGGGGATCGAGCGCCACCGCCCGCTCGAAGCCCTCGATCGCCTTCTTCCCCGCCTCCTCCGAGTAGATCGGCGCGAAGCCCGCCAGGTGGGAGCGGCCGCGGAGATAGGCCTGGTAGGCCTCGAGGTTCGCCGTCGGCCGCGCGTCCAGGAGCTGCCGCTCGGGTTGCAGGAGGTTGACGTTCAACTGCGCGATCACCTGCTCGGCGATGTCGGACTGGACCTTGAAGATCTCGTCGGCGGCGCGGTCGTAGCGCTCCGCCCATACGTGGGTGTCGTCGGCCACCCGGATGAGCTGCGGGGTGACGCGCACGCGGCTCGAGCCGTGCGCCGGGTGCTCCCAGCGCACGCTCCCCTCGAGCACGTAGTCGACCCCCAGCTCGCGGCCGATGGCGCCGACGCTCTTCCTCGCCCGCTCGTACTGCAGGGCGCTGGTCCTGGAGATGACCGCGAGGCCGTGGATCGCCGCCAGGCGGCTGGTGATCTCCTCGGTGATGCCGCTCGCGAAGTAGACGTCCTCCGGGGCGCCGAGGTTCTCGAAGGGGAGGACCACGATACGCTGGCGGCCGGGGACGGCCGAATGCTCGCCGAGGCTCGCCACGGGGGGCGGGCTGGAAACGCCGGCCGGGCTGGAAACACCGGCGGCGCTCGACCCGTGGGCGCGCGAGCCGTGCCGCCAGAGATAGACGCCGCCGGCGAGGAAGGCGAGCAGCAGCAGGAGTCCGAGAGCGATGAGAACCCGGCGGGAGAGGCGCGGCATCGGTCGCGGCGTCTGGGGCGGCGGCTCGGGTAGGAGGGGCGGCGGGAGCTCCGTGACGTCCGGCCGCAGGGTGAGCTCCTGGCTGCTCTCGAGGAGCGGCGTCAGGGCGGCGATCACCGCCAAAGCGCTCGCGTAGCGTTGGCCGGGCTCCTTGGCCAGGCAGCCGGCGATCACCCGTTCGAGGGCGGCCGGGAGGGTGGGAACGATCCGTCTCGGCGGCTCGGGATCGCTGTGCAGGAGGGCGTCGATGATCGCCTGCGGGTGGTCGCCCGTGAACGGCTTCTTTCCCGTCACCATCTCGTAGAGGACCACCCCCAGCGACCAGACGTCGGTGCGGAGGTCGACCTGCTTGCCGTCCGCCTGCTCGGGGGACATGTAGGTCGGGGTCCCCATCGAGGCGCCGTTCCGGGTCAGGCCGACCTGGCCGGCGAGCTTGGCGAGGCCGAAGTCGACGATCTTCGCCTCCCCGCGCGGAGTGACGATGATGTTGGCCGGCTTGATGTCCCGGTGGATGATCCCCGACTCGTGGGCGCGGGCCAGGCCGCGCGCCACCTGGACGGCGATGTCGATCGCCATGGCCGGTGCCATCGGCCCGCGGTAGATCCGCTCCTCCAGGGTCTCGCCATCGTAGAAGGCCATGGCGATGTAGAGCTGACCCTCGACCGTCTCGTCGACCTCGTAGATGGTGCAGATGTTGGGGTGGTCGAGGGCGGAGGCCGACCGCGCCTCATGGAGGAAGCGCTCCTGGGCGGAGGCGTTCTTGGTCAGCTCGGAGGCGAGGAATTTGAGCGCGACGACTCTGTGGAGCTTGGCGTCCTCGGCCTTGTAGACGACGCCCATCCCGCCGCCGCCCAGGTGCTCGAGGATGCGATAATGAGAGACGACCCGGCCAATCAACCGGGGACGTCTGCGGACCACTACCATCGTATTTTTACTACGGCGGGTGAACGGTTCTAGCGTTCCACCCAGTAGTTGGGTGCTTCCTTGGTGATCACCACGTCGTGCGCGTGGCTCTCCTTCAACCCGGCGGGGGAGATGCGGACGAAGCGCGCCTTCGTGCGCAGCTCCTCGATCGAGGCGCAGCCGGCGAGCCCCATCCCCGAGCGCAGGCCGCCGGTCAGCTGCGGCAGCATCTGGTGGACGGTCCCCTTGTACGGCACCATGCCCTCGATCCCCTCCGGTACCAGCTTCGAGAGGCTGCCGTTGCCCTCCTGCTGGAAGTAGCGCTCGGCGCTCCCCTTGGCCATGGCCGACAGCGATCCCATGCCGCGGTACGCCTTGTACGTACGGCCCTGGTAGAGGATGGTTTCGCCCGGGCTCTCCTCGGTGCCGGCGAAGAGCGAGCCGATCATGATCGAGTTGGCGCCGGCGGCGATCGCCTTCGAGAGGTCGCCCGAGAACTTGATGCCGCCGTCGGCGATGATCGGGATGCCGTGCTCGGCCGCCTCCCGCGCGCAGTCGAGGACGGCGGTGATCTGCGGCAGGCCGGCGCCGGTGACGATGCGGGTGGTGCAGATGCTGCCCGGCCCGATCCCCACCTTGACCCCGTCGGCCCCGCGCTCGATCAACGCACGCGTCCCCTCCGGCGTCGCCACGTTGCCGATCACCAGCCGGACCTCGGGGAAGCGCTCGCGGAGCTTCGCCGCCGCCAGGAGCACCCCCTCGCTGTGGGCGTGCGAGGAGTCTAGGACCAGAAGGTCGACCTTGGCGCGGACCAGGGCGGCGGCGCGCTCCAGGAAGTCGCCCGAAGCGCCGACCGCTCCCCCCACCCGCAGCCGCCCGAGCTCGTCCTTGCAGGCGTTGGGGTACTGCATCATCTTCTGGATGTCCTTGACCGTGATCAGGCCCTTCAAGCTGCCCTGGGCGTCGACCACGAGGAGCTTCTCGATCCGGTGCTTGTGGAGCGAGGCCTTGGCCTGCTCGAGGGTCGTCCCCTCCGGCACCGTGATGAGGTTCTCCTTCGTCATCAGGTCGCCGATCCTTTTATCGAGGTCGTCCTCG
Source organism: Acidobacteriota bacterium (assembly GCA_034666805.1). Taxonomy (GTDB): domain Bacteria; phylum Acidobacteriota; class Thermoanaerobaculia; order Multivoradales; family UBA5704; genus DASQPA01. Next base: position 16,235 of record JAXDLD010000452.1, on the reverse strand, counting down.
AAGCGCAGGTCGCGGTTGGTGAGGATGCCGACCAGCTGCCCCTCCTCGGAGGTCACCGGCACGCCCGAGATCTTGAAGTGCGCCATCATGGCGAGCGCCTCGCGGATGCTCTGGTCGGGGCGCATGGTGACCGGGTCGACGATCATCCCCGCCTCGCTCCGCTTGACCTTGTCGACCTCCTCGGCCTGGGTCTCGGCGGGCAGGTTCTTGTGGACGATGCCGATCCCCCCCTCCTGGGCGAGGGCGATGGCCAGGCGCGACTCGGTGACCGTGTCCATCGCCGCCGAGAGGATCGGGATGTTCATGGTGATGCCGCGGCAGAGCTGGGTTTTGAGGTCCACCTGGTTGGGGTGGACATCCGAGAGGCCGGGGACGATGGAGACGTCGTCGAAGGTCAGCGCCAGGCGCGGTTCCGTGTCGTTCATTACGCGGCGAGGGTCCTCGTGGGGTCCGTGAATCGGAGCGGGAAGGATACCACGAGCGCCCTCACCCCCGGCCCCTCTCCCGGGGGAAGGGGGGGCGGGCCGGGAGAGGGGGCCGGGGGGTGAGGGCCTACCCGACCGTCACCGCCGCCCCGTGGCACTTCTTGTACTTCTTCCCCGAGCCGCAGGGGCAGGGATCGTTCCGGCCCACCTTGTCCTTGGCCACCGCCTGCGGCGGCTTCGAGGCCCCCTGGGATTCCGGAGAGGGCCCGGAGAGCTGGATCTTCGGCGCCGCCATGCGCTCGCGGCGGCGGCGCTGCTCGTCGATCTGCTCCTCGGTCATCGGCTCATAGCGGAAGAGGCGCTCGACGATCTCGTTTTCCACCCGCTCCCGCATGGCCTCGAAGAGCTCGTAACTCTCCTTCTTGTATTCCTGGAGCGGGTCGCGTTGGCCGTAGCCGCGGAGGCCGATACCCTCCTTCAGGTGATCGAGGGCGAGGAGGTGATCCTTCCAGGAGGTGTCGACGGTCTGCAGCATGATCGCCCGCTCGAAGTTGCGGATCGTCTCCTGGGAGTGGCGGGTCTCCCGGTCGGTGTAGCGCGCGGTCAGGGTCGCGACGAGCTTCTCGCGCAGCTCCTCCATCCCCATCTGCTCCAGGTCGCCCGGCAGCTCCTGGCCGCCGAGGTTGAAGTAGGCGAGGAGCTCCGTCCGCAGGCCGGCGAAGTCCCAGTCACCCGGATCGTCCTTCTCCGGGCAGTGCGACTGAAGCAGGCTGTCGACGATGTCGGCGGCGATCCCGAGGACGTAGTCGGACCCCTCGTTGCCCTCGAGGATGTCCTTGCGGAGCTTGTAGATCGCCTCGCGCTGCTTGTTCATCACGTCGTCGTACTCGAGGAGGTGCTTCCGGGTCTCGAAGTTCCGGCCCTCGACCTGCTTCTGGGCGCGCTCGATCGCCTTGCTCACCATGTTGTGCTCGATCGGCTCGCCCTCCTCCATGCCGAGCCGGCCCATGATCCCCTTGATGCGGTCGGACCCGAAGATCCGCATCAGGTCGTCTTCCAGCGAGAGATAGAAGCGCGAGGAGCCGGGGTCGCCCTGGCGGCCGGAGCGGCCGCGGAGCTGGTTGTCGATCCGCCGCGACTCGTGGCGCTCGGTGCCGAGGATGTGGAGGCCGCCGGCGGCGAGCACCTCCTCGCGCTCGGTCTTGCAGCTCTCGGTGAAGCGGGCGAGCGCCGCCTGGTAGGCCTCGGGCTCGGTCTCCGGGTTGGCCTCGGAGCGGGCCAGCCCCTCGGGGTTGCCGCCGAGCACGATGTCCGTACCGCGGCCGGCCATGTTGGTGGCGATGGTCACCGACCCCTTGCGGCCGGCCTGGGCGACGATCGAGGCCTCGCGCTCGTGGAACTTGGCGTTCAAGACGACGTGCGGCACCCGCGGCGGCCGGTTGAGCATCTTCGACACCATCTCGCTCTTCTCGATCGAGACGGTGCCGACTAAGACCGGCTGGCCCCGCTGGTGGCAGTCGCGGATCTCCTCGACCGCGGCGGTCCACTTCTCGGGCGCCGTCCGGTAGACGAGGTCGGCGCGGTCGTCGCGGATCATCGGCTGGTTGGTGGGGATGACCGTGACGTCCAGGTTGTAGATCTGCCCGAACTCGGAAGCCTCGGTGTCGGCGGTGCCGGTCATGCCCGAGAGCTTCTTGTACATCCGGAAGTAGTTCTGGAAGGTGATGGTGGCGAGAGTCTGGTTCTCGCGCTCGATCTTCACCCCCTCCTTGGCCTCGACCGCCTGGTGCAGGCCGTCCGACCAGCGCCGGCCCTCCATCATCCGGCCGGTGAACTCGTCGACGATCACCACCTTGCCGTCGCGGATCAGGTACTCGACGTCGAGCTTGTAGAGGTGGTGGGCGCGGAGGCCCTGGTTGACCCCGTGCAGGACCTCCATGTTCTCGGGGTCGTAGAGGTTCCTGATCCCTAAGAGCTTCTCGACCTTCTCGACCCCCTGGTCGGTGAGCGACACCGAGTGCCCCTTCTCGTCGACCACGAAGTCGCCCGTCGTGCTCTTGACCCCGTCCTTGTCCTCGATCTCCTCGCCGCGGTCGAGCCGGGGGATGACGCGGTCGATGGCGTAGTACTTGTCGACCGACTCCTCCGAAGGACCCGAGATGATGAGCGGCGTCCGCGCCTCGTCGATCAGGATCGAGTCGACCTCGTCGACGATCGCGTAGTGGTGCCCGCGCTGGACCATCGACTCCAGGTCGAACTTCATGTTGTCGCGCAGGTAGTCGAAGCCCATCTCGTTGTTGGTGCCGTAGGTGATGTCGGCCAAGTAGGAGGCCTTCCGCACGTCGTCCGGCAGGTCGTGCTGGATGACCCCCACCGAGAGGCCGAGGAAGCGGTAGATCTGACCCATCCAGTCGGAGTCGCGGCGGGCCAGGTAGTCGTTGACCGTGACCACGTGGACCCCCTTGCCGGCGAGAGCGTTCAAGTAGACCGGCAGGGTGGCCATGAGAGTCTTGCCCTCGCCCGTCTTCATCTCCGCGATCCGGCCGCGGTGGAGGACGATGCCGCCCATGAGCTGGACGTCGAAGGGACGCATGCGGACGGTGCGGAGCGCCGCCTCGCGGGAGACGGCGAAGGCCGGGACGAGGAGGTCGTCCAGGCTGGCGCCGTTCTCGACCTGGCGGCGGAAGTCGGCCGTCTTCTCGCGGAGCTGGTCGTCCGACAGTGCCTTGATCTCCGGCTCCATGGCATTGACGGCCGCCACCAGGGGCTGCATCTTCTTGACTTCGCGCTCGTGCTGGCTGCCGAAAATCGAGGTCAGGACTTTATTGATCATCAGGGTCTCGCCAGGTCAGGGATCAGATCAGGGGAATGTCGACGGACGGGTACGGAGGCCGTGCCCGCAAAGGAGTCGAACGCCGAATCCAACGCCAAGTTTAGCAGAAAGATTCCCCTGGCCCGGGAGGGGATCACCCGTGGGGGGCGGGCTACAGGGCGCCGCCGGCGTCGTCCAGGATGTAGCCCAGGGGGTTGACCGGGGCGCCGTCGAGCCGCACCTCATAGTGGAGGTGGTAGCCGGTCGAGCGGCCGGTGTTGCCGACCAGGCCGACGACGTCGCCGCGCTTGATCCGCTGGCCGGGGTGGACGTCGACCCGCGACATGTGGCCATAGCGGGTCACCAGGCCGTAGCCGTGCGCCAGGTAGACGGCGCGGCCGAGGCCGGTGACCTCGCCGGCCCGCACGACGATGCCGTCGGCGCTGGCGTGGATGGGCTGGCCCGCGGGGGCGGCGATGTCGACCCCCTGGTGGATGCCCTGCTCGCCGGTCATGGGATCGCTGCGATAGCCGAAGCCGCTGGTCAGGATCCCCTTGACCGGGGCGATGGCGGGGGTGGAAGAGATCCAGCGCACCCGCTCCTCGAGCTTCGATTCGACGGTGTCGAGCCGGCCGGCGAGCTTCTGGGCGCGGGAATCCATGGCCGCCATGGCCGCCAGATCGGGCGCGCTCGCCTCGCCCAAGGTCGTACCGCCGCCCACCCCGGCCTCACCGCCAGCGCCGAGATTCTCGACCCCGGCCACGATCGCGAGCTGCCGGGTGCGGTCCTCGTAGTCCACGAGCCTGCCCTGGAGCTTCTTGATGCTGCTCTCGAAGGACTGGTTGACCTCGCGCAGCTTCTCATTCTCGCGCTTCAAGCGCGCCAGCTCGTCGGGGTTGATGCCGGTGCGGAAGTGGAACCAGAGGACGAAAGCGGCGGCGAGCGTGAGGGCGAGAAGGGAGCCGGCGGCACCGAAGATCTGGAAGTTCGTCACCCGCCATTTGCGCAGCTTGGCGCGGGCGTGGGGCACGAAGATGACGGTGTGGTGCGACTGGGCCATGGTATCTTTTACAACGGAGTGAGCCTGACTCCCGAGCCAAACTGCAAACCAACGTTGTAGGGGGGCTATTCTACGAGGAGAGTTGAGTCTGTCAAGAGGTGCGAAGGATTTTGTCAGAATTACCTTGCAGGAGGAGAGAGCAGCGTATCCATTATGATCCATTAGCATACGAAGTGCGGAGCGGAGGACCGAAGGCCAGCATGGCTCGCGGCAGCTCCTCGCGCCGCGAGCCCCATGTCGCGACTTACTGTCTGAATAGAGTCGGCGGACAGAGCTCGTGGACGCTGTCCTGTGGCGGCTGCTTCTGCAACACCGGCACCGGGCGTGGTTTTCCGCCGAAACCGTTGGCCAGCCCATAGTAGACCTCAAAATCCGTCGCGCGCCGGCCCCGCGGCTCTTGGAACTCGGGTAAGAAGGCGTCGATCTCCAGGTTGCGCAGGGTCACCTCGAATCCCAGCATGCTATTCGGAGGTGCGAGCACCAGCTTCGTCTCTGTCGCGCCGCCGAACGCCCGGAAGACGATCTCGACCGGCCCCGTGATATCCGTGAGCTCCCAGACCATCTGCTTCGCGATCTGCTGTTGATAGGTGGAGCCGTGATCGAAGGCCGCCACCCCCGGCACCAGGGTATTGGAGCTGAGGGTGCCGCGGCTTAAAGTCAGCCGACCGAGAAGGTCCTGCTTGTCGGGTATGGCTGGCGGCAGCAGGCCGGGTCTCACCATGCCCGCATCCGTAGCCGCTTTCGACATTTTGGCCATCCAGAAAACCGAGTGCTGGTTGGCGGGCATCGAGGACGTTGTATCGCCGCCGGCGAGGCCGTTGACAAGCTTCAACTTGCCTGCTGGTTCCCCCGATTGCGCCCGAATCGTGATTTCTTCCCCGGCGAGGAAGCACAACCCTTCATCCCCGTCCGGGGTGGGCTGCAGGAGCTCCTCCGACTTCGTCGACCCTCTCTGCCGGCGTTCCCGTGCGTACTCCAGGCTGGGGTAGTGGGGCGTCAAATTCTTGTCCGAGAGCGGTACGGGCGTGAGCAGGTTGGGGATGAGAACGGTCAAGGAGTCGATGGCGTCGGGAAAGGATCCCCCATCACCATCGATCGGTTCACTGGGTACGAAGGCGCAAAGACCGGCGAAGAACATGCGAAACGTGTATCCCATGACGGACCTCCTTCTGAGAATTGAGTCAAGGAGCGCTCCCCCCGAGCACCTCGAAGGCGCCCCACGCGGCGGGGGAGCGTTCGGGGCCGGTGCCACGGAGGAGCGCGAGTTGGGCGTCGCGGAGAGCGGTGGCGGGGTCGGCGCCGCCGCGAAGCTCCCGGTAGAAGCTCTGGAACAGGGTGGCGGTGGCGCGATCGTCCACGCTCCAGAGGCTCGCCACGACAGCCGGGACCCCCGCCGCGAGGAAGGCGCGTGCCAGGCTCGCCACTCCCGCGCTGTCCGGCATCGGGCCGGCCGTGTCGCAGGCCGCGAGCACCACCAGGCGGGTCTCCCCGAGCCGTAGCTGGTAGATCTCGCGTGCGTAGAGGGCCCCCGGGTCGCCGTCCTTGCCGGGGGCGAAAACGAGCCTGGAGAGGAGGGGGTTGCCGCCGTCGGTCAACGCATGCCCGCCGAAGTGGATCAGCGAGGCGAGCGGGGCAAGCGCGAGGAAGGTCGCCTTATCCGCCTGTCCGTTCCGGAGCAGGCGGGCGCCGGGGAAGAGAGCGGCGATGTCGGCCGCCTCCTCGCCGGCCGCCGGCAGGTCCCGGAGCTGGCCGAACCGCACCCGGTCGAAAGCGGGGTCGCCCACCGCCAGGGCGCTCAGCCGCTTCCCCCCCGCGCCCTTGCCTGGGCGGCGATCGAGGGCGTTCCGGTAGAGGGTGGCACTGGGGGCGACGACGATCCGGTGATCCTCGACGAGATAGCGCCGGGTGGCGGCTTCCTCGAGGGCCGCGAAGGGGGTTCCCTGGAGCATCTTGTCGGGCACGAACACCAGCGACTCGCCCTTGGTTACCGCGTCTCGCCACGGTCGCACGAGGAGGTCGTACAAGGCCGCCGAGGCTGCCGCCCGGCCCGGCGCGTCCCTGTCCCGCGCTCGGGAGACCAGCCTGGCGAGGGTATCCGGCGTCACCTTCGCGACAAAGAAGGCACGATGGTGGGGCTGTACGAGCCAGAGCAACAGCCGGTCGGGGAGGACGGAATACTGGACGAGAGTCGTCCCTGCCGGCAGGCGGCGTTGGATCTCAGCCAGGGTCGATGGGAGCGGCTCGCGGGAGAGCAGATTCCGCCGCTCCGCCTCTTGGATTTGCAGCTGCGGGGTGAGGCCGGGGAGGACCCGGGTGAGGGCCAGATCTTGATACTCGAAGGCTCTCCAGGGGGCGTGTCGATCCTCGGCCTGGAACGCGACCATCTCGTCGAACAGGCTCCAGGTCTGCTCGAGGAAGGCCAGCCGCTGCTCCTCCTCTCGCAATCTCTCTCCCTGGCGCTCATAGGAGCCGATGCCAGCCAGCAGGTCCGCCTCGGCACTCTCGGCGTGACCGAGCCGGCGGTAGGCTTGAGCACGGGCCCGGTGCGCGATCCGTTTGTAGAAGTCGTGCCCGGTGTGCGCGTAAAACCCGAGGGAGGATGTGAGGAGCGGGATGGCCCGGCGGGGATGGGTGGCGACCTCGATCTCCCCCTGAATCAGGGCGATGCCCGCCTCGATGCGCCTGCGGACAGTCCGGTCTCCTCCCCGCGCGATCGTCCGTCGGGCCGCCTCCAGGTCGCCGCGGGCTCCCTCGGAGTCGCCGAGTTGGTGCCGCAGGAGACCGCGCCAGGCGAGGGCGTCGGCAAGGAGCGCCGGGTTCTTCTCCAACTCGGCGCCACGGACGGCTTCCCGCTGGAAGGAGAGAGCGATACCGGCTTCGCCCTGACGCAAGGCGGAGTCGGCCATGACTTGGAAGATCAGCAGCAGCCGGCGGGGATTGGAAAGCGTAGAGCTGGCCCGGAGCGCCAGATAGCGATGCCGCCAGGACTCACGGTTGCGGCCCAGGTACTCGAGGCTCTCCGCGGTGAGGATGTGGACGGCCGCAGCGTTTGCGCTCTCGCGGGTGCGTTCGAAGTAGGGCAGGGCGGCGCTGTAGAACCCCAGGGCTTCCACCGGGTTACCGCGTACCAGGTGCGATACGCCCTTCATCCAGGCAAGGTGACCCATGAGGCACGGATACGAGAGGCCCGTGATCTCCCGCTCGATCCGGACGAGGGAAGAGAAGGAGCGGGTATAGCGGTCGAGATGGTGCTCGGAGACGGCGGCCCAGAAGGCGGCCTGAGCGGCGAACGGGCTGCCGCCGCGCGCCAGGTCACGCCGGGCGGCGTTCAGCAGCACCAGGGCCTGATCTGGTTGAGACTTCCTATAGAGGTTGTAGCCCTGGCGGAGCCTCCGGTGGCCTCGGGCCAGCCGGTCGAGGCGCAGCTTGTCCTGCGAGGCCGAGGCGCGATCGATCGCGCCGACGGCATCCCAGACCAGCCGTTCCTCCGTGGTCTCGGCGAGCGCGGCGCCGATCGCGCGGGCGACCGCCAGGCACCATCCCCCCTTCTCCGCGTCGCCATGGGCGCGCGCCTCGGCCCAGCCGGTCAGCAGGCTCTCCGCATGCTCGCGTAGCGCCTGCGGATCGCGTAGGACGATCCGCCGCACGACATCCGTGCGTCCGGCTCGGACCGCCTCCTCGAGCTGCTCGGGCCCGTTCCGCGGATCTGGAACGGGAGGGTCGAGCGCGGCGAGATGGGCGGTCGCCTCGGCGGCCCAGGGAGACCGAGCGTCCAGGCGCAGGTAATCCCGCCAGGCCTCGCGGGCATCGCTGACAAGGAACAGCTTCTCCAGGATCAGGGCGCGGTTGAAGCGGGCCTCGGGCAGCAAGCCGCTGGCGGCGACAGCCCGGTTGGCCGCCACGAGCGCCGGCATCAGCTCGTAAGGATCGTCGCGCTGTTGCGCTCGCGCCAGATGGGCTGCGGCAAGGTCGCTCCAGATCCGCGCTTCCGCGGGTGCCTCGGCTGCCGCCTTGGCGAGTTGCGCGATCGCCTTCTCGATCGGCCCCTCCTTCTCCGGATGCGGGGCGCCCCGCTTGCCGGGGGAGCTCGGTCCCGGATCTGCCAGGGGAAGCTGGGTGGCGCCTTCTACTGCCGCCAGCATGAGGTCGGCGAGCCCCTCGGCGTGGAGCGCCCGTCCCGACGGGTGGGCACGGGCTCTGGTCCGGAGGTGGGAGGCGGCCCTCTCGAGCGCGCCGAAGCCGTGGCCGCCCGGCCGTGGCAGCGCCGCGCATCGAGGCAGGGGAATGAGCCGGTCGTCCTGCTTGCCCGCCTGGCAGGAGGCATACGCGAAGCCGCCCGTGAGGCGCGGCTCGAGCGGGCGGCGGCCACCTGCCGCCACGACGAGCGCACGCAGGTAAGCGGCGTCCGGCCGCGGCCCCGCGGGCCGCTGACCGCAGCCGCCCATCGTGAGCCCCAGGGCCATGGCCGCGAAGGCCCGCGAGCCCCTCACCGCGGGATCGAGGGCTGGCAGCCCGTCCGCATAGAGCCTCCGGATCGAGTCTGGTTCCGAACCGGCATGGTACCAGAGACGCCCGGGGGGCGGAGCCGGGATCAGGGAAACGGCGGGACGCATGGCGATGACCTCGGTGCCTAGCCCCACCAGCCGCGCTGCGGCTCGCGGCCGTACTCGAAGGCGGCCTGAACGTCTACCTGCCCGGCGCCGAAGCTGTTCTCCTTGGCTTTCGTCTGGCCGGGAATAGGGACCGCGGTGCTCTCGAGAGCCTCGAGGATTCTCGCCGGTACGATCGGCTTGCCGGCCGCCAAACAGGCATCGGCGAGGAGCGCGAGACAGCCAGCGATGGCGGCGGTGGCGGGGGAGGTGCCGGTTCCAAAGGCACTGGTGTGAGGCGGCCCCAACCCATTCTCGAACTGCGAGTTGGTGGAAAAGATACCGGCGCCAGGAGCACAGAGGTCGGGCTTGATCAGACCGGAGCTCTGGCCATTGGCGAACGGGTAGTCGGCGAATGGGGAAACCTCCCAGGCCACTGGACCGCGGCCGGAAGAGCCTAGAAGTCGGCCTTCCGGTGTCGTGGCCCCGCAGGAGATCGCCGAAGAGACACCCGCCCTGGGGACCTGGAGTGGATGCAGCCGGGGCGGTGGGCAGCTCCCGGGAATGCCGATGTTCATGGGGATGGGAGGATCCGGGTTCTCGCCGCCGTCTTTACCCGTGCTGTTGGCATGGAGGACGCCGAGCGCGAGGACGGTCTCGCACGCCCGGCGCCAGCGCTCGCGATCGTAGGCGGTGGCGCTCGGCCAGGTCATCGGCATACAGATCACGTGCGCCCCGTGGGTGAGCGCGAACTCGAATGCGCCCCAGGCCTGCCCTTCTTCGTTGCCCACCCGGAGAGCCATGAGCTTTGCCCCGGGTGCCGTCCCGGTGGCCTTCCCTACCTTCCCCTCGCCAGCGATCAGCCCTGCTGTAGAGGTCCCATGGCCATTGTCGTCCTTCGGCGGTGTATCCGGTGTCTCGAAGTTGAACCCGTGGTCGGGGAAGTCAGGGCCCCCATCCCACAGTCGATTCACGAGGTCGGGATGGTCGAGATGAACTCCGGTATCGATGACGGCGACGATCGAGCGGGTGCCGGTGATCCCGGCGGCCCACACCTGCGGCGCCCCGATCAGAGTGACGCTCGGGATCGGCTCGGAATCATTGAGGGCAAGGCCCGCCAGGGCGGCGAACGCGTCTTCAAGGAGGGCAAGATCGGGCCTGAGATCGAGGATCTCTTGGAGCGGGAGGCGGCGCGCGACCTCGATCTGCAACACGTCCGGCCGCGCTGCGAGCCTGTCCAGAGTTTGTCGGTCGACCGTCGCGGAGATGGTGTTGTTGAGCCAAAAGGAGCGAGCGGCGGACGTTTCCAGATCGGCGAGTAGGTCATGCTGGAGGCCGGTCACCCGGCTGATGATCTCCGCGACAGCCGTAGGCCGGTCCACCGGGCTAGGTTCGACCGGCGCTCCGGCCACCACCGGTGTACCGTGGACCAGAATGTTGACATCGAACTTCTGCCGATCGATCAGAAACTGCAACTCAGGACCAACTTTGTCGATTGCCATGGGAGTCCTCTCCGTTTCTCAGCTGCCAGCGTAGGGATAGACGGACGCTACAGCGGTTTTTGCAAGGTAAGAGGGCTCGGCCGCAGCCCCTGTGACCGCAAGAGGGAGAGGAATTCGGTCGCTATAGCCCTTTCCGCCCCGGAAAACTTGCGCCGCGGTCTCAAAAACTCTCACCGCAGACCGCAAAACGAGCTTCGCGACTCGTGAGGAACCCTGTACAGCCCGTTACGACCCGCTTCCCCTTCGATACGCGCGGCTCACACCCGATACGCTCGACCAACGCGGCGATACCGTTGCCGGACGGTCCGATAATCTCGGCTCACGGCATGAATTCGAGTTTCGATCTGCCATTCTGGCATTTTTCGGGCCGGTGTTTTAGTTTATCCAAGCGGAAAAACAGTTTTTCGTCTCGATTCGGAGTTTTTTCGGCTAGTGTTTTAGTTTCTCGAGGCGGATAAAGAGTTTTTCGGGGCGTGTTGGGAGTTTATCGGGCTGTTTCGATTTTTTCCGCCCCGCGAATGTGCCATCTTGGCCGGGCTTGCAATCCAGCCGTCCCCTTGAATGGACGGTGGAGCCCGCCGTCGGGCACCGATATAGTCCTGCCATGTCCCAAGAACGAGACCGCCTAGCCGCCGCCAACGCCGGCACCCACCCCTGGCGCAAATGGGGCCCCTACGTCTCCGAGCGCCAGTGGGGGACCGTCCGCGAGGACTACAGCGCGGACGGCAACGCCTGGGACTACCTGCCGCACGACCATGCCCGGAGCCGCGCCTACCGCTGGGGAGAGGACGGGATCGGCGGGTTGTGCGACGAGCACCAGCGGCTCTGCCTCGCCTTCGCCTTCTGGAACGGGCGCGACCCGATCTTGAAAGAGCGGCTCTTCGGCCTCACAGGACACGAGGGGAACCACGGCGAGGACGTCAAGGAGCTCTACTACTACCTCGACGCGACCCCCACCTCGTCTTACCTCAAGATGCTCTACAAGTACCCCCAGGCGGAGTTCCCCTACGCCCGGCTGGTCGAGGAGAACCGGCGGCGGGGGCGGCAGGACCCCGAGTTCGAGCTGATGGACACCGGGGTCTTCGACGGCGACCGCTACTTCGACCTCTTCGTCGAGGTGGCGAAGGCCGGGCCTGAGGACCTCCTGATCCGGCTGACCGCCGTCAACCGCGGCCCGGAACCGGCCGAGATCCATCTCCTGCCGCAGCTCTGGTACCGGAACCGCTGGTCCTGGGCCGGCCCCGCGGCGTCGCCGGGGGAGCCCCTGCCTCCAGACGATGTCAAGGTGGGGACGGACAACGCCGTCGCGGTGGAAAAGCCATCGCTCCGCGTCGAGGACGGGGCGATCCATGCCCGCTCTCCCCAGGAGGGGAAAACGAAACCCTGGGAGATGTGGCTCGCCTGCGATGGTGAGCCGGAGCTCCTCTTCTGTGAGAACGAGACCAACGTCCGCCGCCTCTATGGCGTCAACACACCGGGTTTTTTCAAGGACGCCATCCACGAGCACGTGATCCATGGCCGCGGCGATGCCGTGAACCCGGCCCGGACCGGCACCAAGATGGCGGCCCACTATAGGATGACGCTCCCCCCGGGCGGCTCGGCGACCGTCCGCCTGCGCTTCGCCGCCCGGCTCCCTGAGCCGCCGTTCGACGGTTTCGACGAGATCTTTAAGGCGCGGGTCGCCGAGGCGGACGAGCTCTACGCCGAGCTCAGCACCCCGGCGATGGGGGAGGAGGAGCGGCGGGTGCACCGCCAGGCTTTGGCCGGTCTCCTCTGGAGCCGCCAGTACTACCACCTGGACATCCCCCAATGGCTGAAGGGCGACCCGGGGGAGCCCCCGCCGCCGCCCCAGCGCCTGCACGGCCGGAACTCTGATTGGTTCCACCTCAACAACGGCGACGTGCTGTCGATGCCCGACACCTGGGAGTACCCCTGGTACGCCGCCTGGGACCTGGCCTTCCACTGCGTGCCGCTCGCCCAGGTCGATCCCGAATGGACCAAGGGGCAGCTCGTGCTCCTGACCCGCGAGTGGTACATGCACCCCAACGGGCAGCTCCCGGCCTACGAGTGGGCCTTCGGCGACGTCAATCCGCCGGTCCACGCCCGGGCGGCGCTCAAGGTCTTCGAGATGGATCGAGACGCCACCGGCCGGCCCGACTACGCCTTCCTCGAACGGGTCTTCCACAAGCTGATGCTCAATTTCAACTGGTGGGTGAACCGCAAGGACGTCGAGGGCAAGAACGTCTTCCAGGGCGGCTTCCTGGGGCTCGACAACATCGGCGTCTTCGACCGGAGCTCCGAGCTCCCCACCGGCGGCTACATCAACCAGGCCGACGGCACGAGCTGGATGGCCATGTACAGCGCCAACCTGATGCGCATCGCGCTCGAGCTCGCCGCCAACGACCACGTCTACGAGGACATCGCCACCAAGTTCTTCGAGCACTTCCTCTACATCGCCGGCGCCCTCTCGAAGATCGGCAGCGGCGACATCGACCTCTGGGACGAGGAGGACCAGTTCTTCTACGACGTCCTCCGCCTCCCCGACGGCCGCTCCTTCCCCTTGAAGGTCCGCTCGCTCGTGGGCCTGACTCCGCTTTTCGCGGTCGAGGTCCTGGACGCCGAGCTGCTCCACCGCCTGCCGGGGTTCTGCAGCCGGCTCGAATGGTTCCTCGACTACCGGCCCGACCTCGCGGCACTGGTCTCCCGCTGGCACGTGCCCGGCGGAGCGGACCAGCGATTGCTCTCGCTTCTGCGCGGGCACCGTCTCAAAGCCCTGCTCCGCCGGATGCTCGACGAGAGCGAGTTCCTCTCCCCCTACGGCGTCCGTTCCCTCTCGAAGTACCACCAGGACCACCCGTACGTGCTGGAGATCGGCGGGAAGAGCTTCTCCATCGACTACGAGCCGGGGGAGTCGACGACCGGGGTCTTCGGCGGCAACTCGAACTGGCGCGGGCCGGTCTGGTTCCCCATGAACTACCTCATCATCCAGTCGCTCCACCGCTTCCACAGCTACTATGGGGAGGACTTCAAGGTCGAGTGCCCCACCGGCTCGGGCGTCTTCCTGACCCTCAAGGAGGTGGCGGAAGAGCTGTCGCGTCGCCTGATCCGACTCTTCCTCCCCGATGCCCAGGGGAAGCGTCCGGCCATGGGCCCCAACCCGCGGTTCGCGACCGATCCCCACTTCGCGGGCTACCCCCTCTTCTACGAATATTTCCACGGCGACCACGGCTGGGGCCTCGGGGCCTCGCACCAGACCGGCTGGACGGCCCTGGTGGCGGATCTCCTGCGCCGGGTATGATCTGGCGCTTCAACGAGCGCGTCACCCGGGACTTCGCGCGCGCCTCGCGCTACGAGTGGCTGGAGACCGACGGCCTGGGCGGCTGGGCGAGCTCGACCGTCTCCTCGGCGCACACCCGGCGCTACCACGGTCTCCTGGTGGCGGCCACCGAGCCGCCGGTCGGGAGGAAGGTGCTGCTCTCGCGGCTGGAGGAGACGCTTCACGTCGGTGAAGACGCCTTTCCCCTCGCCGCCAACCAGTTCCCCGGCGCCGTCCACCCCCGCGGCTTCGAGCATCTGACGGGGTTCCGCCGCGACCTCTTCCCGGTCTTCACCTTCGCGGCCGGAGGCGCACGGATCGAGAAGACCGTGGCCGCGATCACCGGAGTCGACGGCGAGCCTCTGATCGTCGTTCTCTACGAGGTGCTCGCGGCGCTCGGTCCCATCCTCCTGGAGCTGCGCCCGTTCTACGCCGGCCGGGACTACCATTCGCTCGTCCATGCGAACGACGCGGTTTACCGCGAGGGAAGCTTCGCCGGCGGGGTGTTCCGCTATCGTTCCTATGATGGGTTGCCCGAAGTCTTCCTTTCGGTCCCGGGGGCTGAGTACCACCCGTCCCCCAATTGGTACTACAACTTCGAGTACGCCCGCGCGGCCGAGCGCGGGCTCGACTCCCGGGAGGACCTTTTCACCCCCGGATCGTTCACGGTGACTCTCGAGCCCGGCGCCCGGCTCGGTGTGATCGCCACGACGGCAGACCCGTCCGGGCGCGATCCGCTTGCCCTGTTGGAACGCGAGCGCGAGGGGCGGGAGCGCCTCCGCGCGCCTTTCGCGAACGCCGGCCCCCTCGTCCGTACCCTGGCTCTCGCCGCGGACCAATTCGTCGTCCGAAGGAAGAGCCGCGACGGCGGCGAAAGCCTGTGGACGGTCCTCGCCGGCTATCCCTGGTTCACCGACTGGGGGCGGGACACCATGATCGCTCTCCCCGGCCTCTGCCTGGCGACCGGCCATCACGAGGAGGCGCGCGGCATCCTCCGCGCCTTTGCCGGCGCGGTCGATCAGGGGATGCTCCCCAACCGCTTTCCCGACGGCGGCGAATCCCCCGAGTACAACACCGCCGACGCCAGCCTCTGGTACTTCGTCGCCGTCCACCGCTATCTCGAAGCGACGGGCGACGAGGCCCTCGTCCGGGAGCTGCTCCCGGTCCTCCGCGACATCCACGCCTGGCACGAGCGGGGGACGCGGCACGGCATCCGCGAGGAGCCGGACGGGCTCCTCCACGCCGGCGAGCCGGGCTGGCAGCTCACCTGGATGGACGCCCGGGTGGAAGGCCGCGAGGTGACCCCGCGCCAGGGCAAGCCGGTCGAGATCGAAGCTCTATGGATCAACGCGCTCGCGATCCTCGCCGGACTCGAGCGGCGTTTCGGCGCAGCGGCAGAAGCGGCTCGGCTCGACGGCAAGGCCGAGCGCGCCCGCCTGCACTTCGGCGAGCTTTTCTGGAATCCGGGCGGGGGATACCTCTACGACTGCATCGACGGCGACGAGCGCGACGCCAGCCTGCGCCCGAACCAGCTCCTCGCCCTTTCGCTACCTTTTCCTCTCCTCGAAGGCGAGAGAGCCGAGAGCGTGCTCCGGGCCGTGGAGGAGAAGCTCCTCACCCCGGTCGGCCTCCGCACTCTGGCGCCGGACGATCCGCGCTACCGTCCGCGCTACGAAGGCAGCCCCACCGAGCGCGACGGCGCCTATCACCAGGGGACGGTCTGGCCCTGGCTGCTCGGGCCATATCTGACCGCGCTTGTCCGGGTGAGGGGAGAGGTGGGGAGGAAACGCGCCCTTGAGATCCTCGACGCGTTCCTCCCTCACCTCTGGGACATGGGCCTCGGCACGGTGGCCGAGGTCTACGACGGCGACCCGCCCCACCTGCCTCGCGGCTGCTTCGCCCAGGCTTGGAGTGTGGGGGAGGTGCTGCGGGCGGCGAGGCAGATGTTAGCCTGAGGGCGAGCGAAGGTTGCGCTCTTCCCTCAAGGGCAACACCCGCCCCCGCGAGAGCTCCCACTCCTTGATCATCGTCCAGATGACCGGAGTCACGATGAGGACGTGGACCAGCGACGACAGCATGCCGCCCAGGACCGGCGTGGCGATCGGCTTGGCCACCTCCGAGCCGGTTTCCGTGGACCACAGGATCGGCAGCAGCCCCGCGATCACCGTCGAGACCGTCATGAGCTTGGGCCGCAGGCGGAGGACCGCTCCCTCAATGGCTGCCTCGCGGATCGTCACGCGGGTGACCTCCCCGGCCGCTGCCTTGCGATGTAAAGCCTCCTCCAGGTAGACGACCATGACGACCGCGGTCTGCACCGCCGTCCCGAAGAGGGCGATGTAGCCGACCCAGACGGCGACGCTCAGGTGGAACTCGGCCCTCCAGCCGAAATGCAGGGCGGCGCCATGGAGGACCCAGAGCAGGAGATTCCCGCCGGTCAACGCGAACGGAATAGCCAGGATGACGTGCGCCGCCTCCCGGGCCGAGCGGTAGGTGAGCCAGAGCAGGACGAAGATGATCGCGAAGCAGGCCGG
>JAXDLD010000451.1:0-7108 GCA_034666805.1 Acidobacteriota bacterium | reverse complement strand
GGGAGAGAGCCTCCAGGGCCGCGGCGGCCTGGGCGCCGGCCTCGAGGCCGAGGAAGGCGGGGGCGCGGTCACCCGCAGCCAACGGGTTGTCGGCCGGGATCACGGCGATACAGTGAATCCGGTCGAGCTCGGCGGCGACCTCGACGATCACCCGCACCAGGCGCATGGGATCCCGGTGGGGGAGGAGCGACTCGACGGCGGGGGGCCCCTCGATCAGCGCCAAGACACGGTCCCCCGGCTCACCGTCTCCCCCTCCCTCTCCAGCACGAAGGCCACGCCGCCGTCCCCGGCATCGCCGACCCCTGAGGAGCCGGAGAGGCGCACGGCGAGGGTCTCGCCCGGCCCGACCGGCCGGCGGAGCTTCCACGACCGCACGCCCGCGAGCGTCACCTCCCGTCCTTGCCAGTCCGAGAGCGCCCGGGTGACGAGGGCCAGGTGGGCGATCCCCGGCAGGATCGGGTGACCGGGGAAGTGACCGGTGAAGAACGGGCTCGACTCGGGGATGCGCGCCGTCAGGAGCCAGCCGTCTCCCACTCGCTCCGAGCTCAGGACCTCGTACGGCGCCGGCTCAGGTGCCGGCATGCTGGTAGGGAGGAGGGGCCGCCTCGGCCGGCGAGGGGGCGGGCTCGGCGGCGAAGAGCGAGAAGCGCTCGTGCTTGGGGACGATCTGGAAGTTCCGGTTGAGGAAGAGCAGCAGCTCGAAGAACCACATCCGCCAGCGGAGCGAAAAGGCCGGCTTGGGGAAGACGTGGCCGGCGAGGATCGAGATGACGGCCCGGTGCACGCCGAGCGGCCCCTGCCCCTCCAGGAAGAGCTCGCGGAAGGCGTGCTGGTAGTAGAGGGAGATCATGCGGAAGAAGGGGGCCGTGCTCTTGCTGACGAAGCGCCGGTAGCGCCGCCGCACCGCGCCCATCCGCGCTCTGCCCGAGAGGATAGAGGCGATGCCGCGGGCGGCCTCTCTTCCGCTCATCATTCCCAGGCAGACCCCGGTCGAGAAGATCGGGTCGACGAAGGTGGCGGCGTCACCGGCGAGGAAGTAGCCGGGCCCGGCGTAGGGCTCACAGCGGTAGCTGAAATCCGCCAGGATGAAGTTCTTCTCCGGGAAGACGGCGTTCGCCGTGCGGGCCGCGAGCTCCGGGCAGCGGGCGATACCCCAGAAGAGCATGCGCTCGGGGGGGACCGCCACCTTGCGCGCCAGCTCGGCGTGCATGACGAGGCCGATCGAGGTCCGCGTCTCGTCGAGTGGGATGCTCCAGAACCACCCCTCCTCACACATGATGATCAGGGGGTAGCCCCCGAGGTCGCCCGGGTCGCGGGCGGCGTTTACGAACTGGCCGAAGTAGGCGACCTTTTTGAGGTGCGGCAGGGTCTTCCGGAGGTTCAGGTGCTTGCCCACTACCGTCGCCTGGCCGGAGGCGTCGATCAGGTAGCGGGCGGCGATCTCGCCCCCCTCGACGGCGATGCGGACGTCGCCGTCCGCGAGTTTCAGGATCCCCTTGACGTGGGTCTCCATGCGGACCTCCGCGCCGGCCTTCCTCGCCTCGTCGAGCAGCATGGCGTCGAAGGGGGCGCGCTCGATGTTCCAGGCGATGCTCTCGCCCCCCCAGCGGCTGGCGAGGCCGATGCTGAAGGGGAAGGACATGCGCTCGTTGCCGGAGGCGGTAACGAAGGCGGCGCCGCGCTTCTCGACCTGCGGGATGCGGGCGAGGGCGTCGGCGAGCCCCAGCTCTTCGATCAGCGTCTTGTTGTAGGGGAGGAAGGACTCGCCGATGTGGAAGCGGGGGAAGGCGGTGCGTTCGAGGACTAAGACCCGGTAGCCTTCGCGCGCCAGGACCAGGGCCGAGGTGGAACCGGCGGGGCCCCCGCCGATGACGACGACGTCGTACGTCTCCGCGCTCATTCTCTTTCCTCGAATCTATTCTTTGCTTGCATCAGCCCGTGGAGCTTACGGATCGGGGGGGCAGGCGTCAACACTGGATGTTGGCGGGGGCGGGGCGCTTGCCTTGGTACGCCGGTTGCGGCAAGGTTCTCCGACCATGGCGACCTACGTGATCGGGGACGTGCACGGCTGCTTCGACACCCTGAAGCGGCTGCTCTCCCGGATCGGCCACTCGCCCCGGCAGGACCGGCTCTGGCTGGTGGGGGACCTGGTCAACCGTGGGCCGCGCTCGCTCGCCGTCCTCCGCTGGGCTGCCGAGCAGGGGGGCGACCGCCTGGTCACCGTCCTCGGCAACCACGACCTCCACCTCCTCGCCCGCGCCGCCGGCTTGGCCAAGGAGCGCCGCCGGGACACCCTGGAGGCGATCCTCGCGGCGCGCGACCGCGACGACCTCCTCGCCTGGCTGCGCGGCCGGCCGCTCCTCCATCGCGAGGGCGGGCACGTCCTGGTCCACGCCGGGCTCCTGCCGGACTGGACGATCGAGGACGCCGAGACGCTCGCCCGCGAGGTGGAGCGGGAGCTCCAGGGTGAGAAGGGCGACCGTCTCCTCGCCAGCCTGCGCGACGAGCTTCCCGGCCCCTGGCAGGCGGCCCTCTCCGGCGCGGCCCGCCGGCGTCTGGCCCTCGCCGCCTTCAGCCGCCTCCGCACTCTGACCCCCAAGGGGCTGTGCGATTTTAGCGGTCCCCCCGACCAGGCCCCCGACGGCTGCACCGCCTGGTTCGAAGTCCCGGGGCGCAAGAGCCGCGGCACGACCCTCCTCTTCGGCCACTGGGCCGCCTTGGGGTTCATGAAGAAGGACGGCGTGATCGCCTTGGATACCGGCTGCGTCTGGGGCCGGGCGCTCACGGCGTTGCGGTTGGAGGACGGGAAGGTGTTTCAGGTGGCGGCGGAGGAGGGATCGTAGCGCCCGGACGGCTGGGAGGGTGGGCGGGCCGTGCCGGGCGTCTTCGGGGAAGACTCCCCGCGCCCCGAAGCGTTAGAATCCTCTGGAGGCGCCGGCACGCGCCCCTCTGCCGTTCATCCTCTTCTTCTCATAGGAGCCGCCGATGCGACCGCCCGATCCCGTGAGGTTGACCCCCGGCAAACGGGTCCTCTTCCTGACCAAGGACCCGGAGCTGATCCGCCAGCAGCTCCGCGGGGAGCTCGACCTCCGCATGGAGGATTTGCAGGTCGAGGATCTGCTGGACGACATCAACACCGACGCCATGACCCCGGCCTGGGTCTGTTTCAGCCACCGGCCGGAGGACATCGCCCGCGACGCCTATGCCGGCCTGATCGTCGACGGCAAGCGCCTCTTCGAGCGCGACGCCCTGAAGAACGGCAACTTCGAGGTCATCGTCTCCGGCTACAGGAAGGGCGTCGGCAGCTCGCGCGAGACCGCCGTCCAGGCCGAGAAGTGGTCCGGCATAAGGATCGCCATCGCCGCCTCGTTCGCCCCCATCCACGCCAGCAACAACGTCAGCCAGGGGGTGCTCATGGGGAACCACGAGCAGCTCCGGCGCCTGCAGGCCGGGGAAGGGATCCCCCTAGAAGAGTTCTACCGCGAGCACGACCCGATCACCCAGATCGTCGTCCAGCACGGCGGGCTCTTCCCGTTCTCGAAGGCCGTGGCCGCGGGCGAGGTCGACCTGCCGCGGCCGGATACCGGTCCCCGCCCCATGACCATGGCCGAGAAGATCCTCTCCCGCCACATGTTGGGAGGGGGGGACGGGCCGAAGTACGTCAAGCCCGGCGATGCCATCCTCGTCGAGGTCGATGGCGGCTACTCGCACGAGTTCACGACCGCCCAGGTCCACTACTTCCTGGAAGAGGAGTACGGCGTCGACTACAAGGTGAAGAACCCGGCCAAGTTCGCCGTCTTCGAGGATCACCTGATCTATGCCGACGAGGTGCCGAAGATGCGCGCCTTTTTAGACAAGATCGAGACCCTGCGGGAGCTGCAGCGCGAGTTCCAGCGCCACACCGGGGTGCGCGACTTCTCGGCCAAGGACCGGATCTCGCCGGGGATCTGCCACGAGGTGGCGCGCGAGGTGTTCATCGATCCGGGCGACTTCATCCAGGCGACCGACAGCCACACCTGCATGGGCGGGGTGAACAACGCGCTCACCTGGGGCGTCGGGGCGACCGAGTACGCCGACCTCGTCCACTCCGGCTTCACCGAGGTCGAGGTGCCGGAGTCGATCCGCTTCGAGCTCACCGGCAAGCTCGCCCCGGGCGTCACGGCGAAGGACGTGATGCTCTACATCCTCTTGAACTACGCCAAGCCGCAGGTGACGCTCAACCGGGTGATGGAGTTCACCGGCCCCGGCGTCTCCACCCTCTCGATGGACGAGCGCGCCACCCTCACCAACATGGCGACCGAGTGCGCGGCGCGGACCGCCATCGTCGTCGCCGACGAGGAGACCTTCCGCTGGCTCGCCGAGTGGCGGCCGGGCCTCCTTGGCGCCGATATCGAGCGCCTGCGGGCGCGGGCGGTGGCGCCGGACGAGGGCGCGGTCTACGCCGGCGGCGTCCACGAGATCGACCTCGCCGCCATCTTACCCATGGTCGCCCATCCCGGCGACCCGGACCACGGCATCCCGTCGGACCCCACCAACGGCGCCTTCGTCTCCGAGATCGGCCTGGTGCCGATCGAGATCGCCTACGGCGGGAGCTGCACGGCGGGGAAGATCGACGACCTCGTCTTCTATCACCAGGTGGTCAAGGAGGCGCTCGACGCCGGCCTCGCGGTCGCGCCGGGGGTGAAGTTCCTCATCCAGTGCGGGTCGCTGGCGGTCGAGAAGTTCGTCTACGACAACGGTCTCGCCGACACTTTCCTCCGCGCCGGGGTCACCCTCATCCACCCCGGCTGCGGCGCCTGCATCGGCTGCGGCCCGGGAGTCTCTGAAACCACCGACCAGGTCACGGTCTCGGCGATCAACCGCAACTACAAGGGCCGCTCCGGTCCCGGCCGCCTCTGGCTCGCCTCCCCGCTCACCGTCGCCGCCTCCGCCTTCACCGGCCACATCACCGCCTACGAGCCGGGGATGTTCCAGAGGATGCGCGAGCGCGAGCCGGCGCTCGCGCCGGCGTAGGGCGGCAGCTCTCGCGGCTCTCCCGCAGGCTGCTACGATCCGGGTGATGCGCATCCTCGCCATCTCCGGCAGCCTGCGGGCCGTCTCCTCAAACACGGCCCTCCTCCGCGCCGCGGCGACCCTGGCCCCCGCGGGTGTCGAGGTCGCCCTATATGGCGGCCTCGGCGATCTCCCGCACTTCAATCCTGACCTGGAGGACGCCGAACCGCTCTCGGTGACGGACTTGCGCGACCAGGTGCGGACCGCGGACGGCCTCCTGATCTCGAGCCCGGAGTACGCGCATGGGGTGCCGGGGGTGCTCAAGAACGCCCTCGACTGGCTGGTCGGCGGCAGCGAGATCGTCGGCAAGCCCATCGCCCTGTGGAACGCCGCGCCACGGGCGACCCATGCCCAGGCGTCGCTCGCCGAGACGCTGCGGACGATGTCGACGCGGATCGTTCCCGAGGCCTCGATCGACCTGCCTCTCCTGGGGAGGAAGATCGACGAGGCGGGGATCGTCGCCGACCCCGAGCTCTCGCGCGCCGTGCGTGCCGCCCTAGTGGACTTCGCGCGGGCGCTGACTCGTCTACCCTCCCTCTAGAACCGCCAGCGAATCGACCCGGCCCAGGCCTGGTCGCGCGAGGTGTACCGGCTCGTCACCAGGGGGTGGAGCAGCTCCTGCCCGGAGGCGCCGCGCGAGTCTTCCTTGTGGAGCGAGTAGCCGACGTCGAAGGAGATCTGGGGGAGGTTGTAGGTGAAGCCGACGGCGTAGACCTTGGCGTCCCCCTGAGGAAAGGCCGGCTCGATCGTCGAGGAAGAGACGGGGGAGGGCTCGATCCCGAAGCCGGCGTGGAGGAGGAAGTTGTCGGTGACGTTGCCCTCGACCCCCAGCCGGAGCGACAGGGTGTTGCTCCAGTTGCGCGGCCTTACGGAAGGGCCGGTCCCGAAGGCGTCCGGGGTGTAGGAGATGACGTCGTTGCCCACCTGCGACCAGCGGTCGTAGGAGGCGTCGAGCTCGACCCGCAGCTCCGGGTAGGGGGCGAACCAGAAGCCGCCGCGGAGCTCGTCCGGCAGCTCGAAGGACTGCCGGGAGCGGCCGCCGGCGAAGCGGGCGCGCAGGGCTTCCGTGATCCCGGGGAGAGCGGGCGGATTGATCGGCGTGTAGTTGGCGTCCCCCGTGCCGTCGAGCTTGGCGGCGCTCCGAAACACCGCCCCCCAACCCCAGGCCGGCCGGACGTAGTGGACCGCCACGTCCCAGGCGAGCTTGTGGACCTTGGTCTGGGCGTCGCGGTCGACCTCGACCGGCGGGATGAGCCCGCTCGGCTGGAAGACCTGGATGAGCCCGGTGTCGGTCTGCTCCAGGGTGCCGTAGAGGTAGCGCAGGCCGCCGCCGATGGAGAAGTTGTCGGTCACCTCCCAGCCGAGGACCGGGTGGAGCTCGGCGACCTGCAGCCGGAAGCGGCGGTCGCGGAAGCGGGCGGGGAAGAGGGCGTCGTCCCAGTTGAGGTCGTTCCAATAGGGGGAGTCGAGCCCGAGCCCGACCGCGATCGGGCTCCCCTGGCCGAAGTGGTGGGTGATGTAGGCCGCGGGTGGGAAGCTGATGACGTGATGGGCCTTGAAGCTGCCCGTCGCGCTCCGGTAGTCGTCGGTGGGATTGGTGAAGTCGAGGCCGGCCTCGAGCTGGGTGCCCTGGAGCTTGGTGATGGCCGCCGGGTTGTAGTAGACCGCCGAAGGGTCCGACGCGCGCGCCGTGAACGCCCCGGCCTGTCCCGTGGCGCGGCCGCCGTGCTGGTAGAGCTCGAAGAGCGCGGCGGAGGCCAGGGCCGGGGAGAGGAGCGCGGCGGCGAGGACGAAGGCGGCGGAGACAGTGGCGAAACGTGGGTGACGCATGATCTCTCCCTTATGGAAGCGCCCCGGCGGGGCGGGCCCTGCGATGCGACTGGCGTTCGCCTTACTCGACGGCCAGGATCTCCGGCACGATGCGGAGGGTGCTTTCCTGGACCACCGTGAGGATAGCGAGCGTCAGGGGAAGATGGAAGCGGCGGGCGCCACAGGCACCTGGGTTCAGCAACAAGCAATCGCCACGCCAGGAGAGCTCCGGCCGGTGCGAGTGGCC
>JAXDLD010000450.1:0-10258 GCA_034666805.1 Acidobacteriota bacterium | reverse complement strand
CGTCGAGCACGGACCCGGGTTGCAGGACGTCGAGCAGGGCGGTGAAACGGAGGCGGGCCCTCCCGCCGCTCTGCGGCGAGGAGGGCCCGGGTACGGACAGGGACGCCATCACAGCGGCTCGCGAGAGCCTCTGGCTACTGCAGCGTCAAGGTGGCGTTCGGGGCGCCGTTGTCGGTGAAGGTGGTGCCGGGGCTGGTACTGACGAGATGGCCGCCGCCGACGGAGACGAGGCCGCCGCCCGCGTTCCCAAAGACCGTGCAGCGGGCGAACCGGGCCGTGGAGTTGCCGTTCACGTCCGCCTTGATGCCGGCGCCGCCGTTCCCAGTGGCTAAACAGGTGTCGAGGTTCAGAGTCGCTGCCAGGCTGGTCGCGGCGACGATGAAGCCGCTGCCCTGGCTGTTGGCGGCGGTGACGTTCTTGGCCGAGATGGTGGAGTTATCCTCGACACGGATGCCAACCGAGTTATTCCTCAGCTGCGTGTTCTCGATCGTGCCGGTGGCCGCCACGTTGGTACCCGGCTTGACATGGATTGCACCGCCGCTGCCGGTAGTATTGCGGATGATCGTGTTGAGGACGTGGAGCTGGCTGGTGCTTGCCGCGGCGCTCGTGGGCACGAACTCGATGCCGTTCTGGGTGAAGTGGTTGATCGTGCAGTTCTCGACGTGGACCACGCCGGCCGCGAGGACCTTGATTCCGGCGAGACTCGTGCCGAGCCCCTCGATGTCGAGCCCACGGAGGACCACCACGTCAGTGGGCGCGGCGTTGATGGTGATGGCGTTGGTGCCGGAGACGAGGACGCCGGCCTCGAAGCCCTCGGACGAGATGGTGAGCGACTTGGTGATGGTGACGCCGCCGAAGCCGCCGGGATCGAGGACGTTGATCTCGCCGCCCGCGGCGGTCTTGGAGACGGCGCCGGCGAAGGTCTTGCAGGGGGCCGTGCGGCTGCAGGGGTTGGCATCGTCGCCGACGCCCGAGACCCAGGTGCGGGTCGCTTGGGCGTTGGCCGGTACCGCGGCGGCGATCAGGATCGCGAGCACGGCGATCGCACTGAGTACAATGTTGCGTTTCATGGAAAGCTCCTCCGGAAATGAGTTTGGTGCAACTGAGATTGTAGGGCAGATCTACCAAAGGGTCAATGCGCCCCGCCCTTGTGCATACAATTTGCACAAATAGCAGAAGGTCGGCACGCGCCGCTCTCCTTGGGCGTCTCACTCTCATAGGCGCGGCCGGGGCCGGTTCGTTACCGTGAGGTCCATCTGGGAAGAACCGCGCTTGTCAGGCCGCCGGGGCCGGTATTACGCTACGGACCGGCGCGATGACTCCCACTCCATCCAGGAACCAGCAGGCCCATCAGTTCTGGGAGGAGCGGTATGCCGGCGATCCGGAGCTCGGCTCCGGGGTCGGCTCGAAGGGGCCCTGGAAGCAGCGCAAGCTCGACCTCCTGTCCCAGGTCCTCCGCCGCCATCGGATCCGGCGGGTCCTGGACCTCGGGTGTGGTGATCTCCAGGTGCTGCGGGACCTGCCCCAGCTCGGCGAGCTCGAGTACACCGGGATCGACTTTTCGGCCGAGGTGATCGCCCGCAACCGCGTGGAGTTTCCGCGCTTGCGGTTCATCCATGCCGACCTGGGCGACGTCGAGTCGCTCGCCGTCGAGCCGCCAGACCTCGTCATCTGCTTCGACGTCCTGTTCCACATCGAGGACCCCGACACCTATCAGAGCCTCTGCAAGTACATGTTCAACTCGGGCGCCCGGGCTCTCGTCCTGACCTGCGCGGTCGGCCGCACCGACACCAACGGCGTCAACCTCTGGTATTACGATTTCTGGCGGGAGGGCCAGGCGCTTGGACTGGCTTATCTTCGCAAGATCGAGCGCGGGTTTCGTCTGCCCTATGAACGGCTCATCGCCTTCGACCTCGCCGAGCCCGGCCGGGACCTGCCGACCGAGGTCGTCTACATGTGCTCTCCCGACCGCGAGGAGCAGCTCCGGGCGTCGATCGGCAGCCTGCTGCGCTCGGGCACCTCGTTCGACCGGGTCGCCGTCTTCTGGATCGGCGACCGGCCGCCGCCCTGCTTCGGCGACCCCCGGATCGCCGTGATCCCCAGTCCGCCCCTTTTCGGCGACTACTTCTTCGGCAACAAGGTGTATCTCTGCGCCCGCCGGGCCGCGCGCGTCGTCTTTTTGGATACCGACACGTTCGTCCTCCGGCCCCTCGACCTCCTGTGGGAGGGCGAGCGGGCCGATTTCCTCGCCCGGGTCGGCACCTCCTACGGCGAGGCCGGGTGGGATCGGGCGGCGTGGGACCTCGCTCTCGCCGCGGCCGGCAGAGCGGAGACACCGATGTACAACTGCGGGCTCCTCGTCTTCCAGAACCAGGCGCACCGGCGCATCCGGGAGGATTGGGAAAAGCAGATCTGGAGATATCTCCGGGCCGAGCTCCCGCCTCCCTGGCCGGACGAGAGGATGCCCGAGCAGTGGGCTCTCGCTTTCGCTCTCGCGGCCGGCACGGTGTCCCAGGCCGCCCTGGGGCCCGGTCAGCACGCGTTCGGCTGGGCCGGCGATCCCTGGTCGCGGGCGGTCGTGCTGCACACCGGCATCGGGGATTACGCCCGCTACCGGGATGAGCTCGGGCCGGACGCCGCCCCGCTCGCCGTCGCGGGCGATGGCAGTGAGCTCCGCGCGCGGGCGTTTCTCCTCGAGCGGGAGCTGACGGCGCTCGAGGCCTCACGGGCGCTGGCGCTGGGTAGGCTCGCCGTGGGGGTCGTCCGGCTCCTGGGCTCTCTCTTGCGCCTGGACACCGGCGAGGCGAGAAACCACTGGCGGACCGTGCGGTCGTCCACCCGGCTCCTCACTTGCCCCCCCGGAGCCCATTGAGTAAGCTGCCGCCCGCGGTGGCACTTCCACTCCCTTCCCTCCATCCGAGGTGCAAAGCATGCGATCTCTCCCCTGGCGTCTAGCGCTCGTCCTCGCCCTGCTGGCCCTGATCGCCCCCCTGCCCGGGAGCCTCTCGCGGCCCCTGTCCGCGGCCGAGAAGCCGAACGCCGCCTCCCCTCCCGGCCTGCCGGCCAACCTGGAGGAGCCGACCGAATTGAAGCAGCTCAAGTTCCGCCTGCTGGGGCCGGCCTGGGGCGGGCGGGTGTCGCGGGTCGCCGGGGTGCCGGGGAACCCATCCATCTACTATGCCGCCTCCGCCTCCGGCGGGGTCTGGAAGTCGGTCGACGGCGGCCACCGCTGGAGCCCGGTCTTTGACGAGCAGCCGATCTCCTCGATCGGCTCGCTCGCCGTCGCCCCGTCCGACTCCAACGTCCTCTACGTCGGCTCCGGCGAGGCCAACATCCGCGGCAACGTGGCGGCCGGCAACGGCATCTACAAGTCGGTCGACGGCGGCAAGAGCTGGACCCACGTCTGGAACCAGGAGGGGCAGATCGGCACCATGGCCGTCGACCCCCGGAGCGCCGACGTCGCCTTCGCCGCCGTTTTAGGGCACGCCTTCGGGCCCAATCGCGAGCGCGGCGTCTACCGCACCAAAGACGGCGGCAAGAGTTGGCAGCAGGTATTGAAGAAGGACGAATGGACCGGCGCCTCGGACGTCGCCCTCGATCCGTCCAACCCCCACATCGTCTTCGCCGGCCTCTGGCAGGCCCGGCGGCGCCCCTGGGAGCTGACGAGCGGCGGGCCGGGATCGGGCCTCTACGTCTCGCGGGACGGCGGCGACAGCTGGAAGCAGCTCAACGGTAAAGGCCTCCCGGCGGGCACCTGGGGGAAGGTGGGGATCGCCGTCGCGCCGTCGGACGGCCGGCGGGTCTACGCCTTGATCGAAGCCGAGGAGGGCGGGCTCTTCCGTTCGGACGACGGCGGCGAGAGCTGGACCCGGGCCTCCGGCAGCCATGAGCTGCGCCAGCGCGCCTGGTACTACACGACCCTCACGGTTTCGCCGGCCAACCCGGACGAGGTCTGGTGCCCGCAGGTGCCGCTCCTCAAAAGCATCGACGGCGGCAAGACCTTCGAGCACGTGAAGGGCGAGCACCACGGCGACAACCACGACGTCTGGATCGACCCCCGGGACGCCAAGCGGGTGATCGTCGCCAACGACGGCGGGGTGGACATCTCGGGGAACGGCGGCGAGACCTGGCTCACCCCCGCCCTGCCGCTCGGCCAGTTCTACCATGTGTCGGCCGACAACAACGTGCCGTTCAAGGTCGCCGGGGCGCAGCAGGACATCGGCACCGCCCAGGGGCCGGCCAACAGCCTGGCCGGCACCGGTATCCGCAACACCGACTGGTACGACGTGGGGGGCGGCGAGGCCGGCTTCGTCGTCTCCCAGCCGGACGACCCGGAGATCGTCTACGCCGGCGAGTACGGCGGCACGATCACCCGCTACGACCACCGGACCGGCCGGCTGCGGAACGTCGCCGTCTACCCCGACAACCCCTCCGGCCACGGCGCCGAGGACCTGCGCTACCGCTTCCAGTGGACGGCGCCCATCGCGCTCTCGCCGCACGATCCCAAGGTCGTCTACCACGCCGGCAACGTCCTTTTCCGCAGCCAGGACGGCGGCCAGACCTGGGCGGCGATCAGCCCCGACCTGACCCGCAACGACAAATCGAAGCAGAAGTGGTCCGGCGGTCCGATCACCGGCGACAACACCGGGGTCGAGACCTACGACACGATCTTCGCGGTCGCCGAGTCGCCGGTCGCCAAGGGGGTGATCTGGACCGGGAGCGACGACGGCCTGGTTCAGGTGACCCGGGACGACGGCAAGAGCTGGAAGAACGTCACCGCCGCCATCCCCGGCCTCCCCGAGTGGGGGACGGTGGCGGCGGTCGAGCCCTCGCACTTCGACGCCGGCACCGCCTATCTGGTCGTCGACGCCCACCGGCTGGACGACACCCGTCCCTTCCTCTGGAAGACGACCGACTACGGCGCCACCTGGAAGCGGCTCGACGCCAAGCTCCCCAGAGACGTCTACCTCCATGCGGTCCGCGAGGACCCCATGCGGCGCGGCACCCTCTTCCTGGGCACCGAGCGCGGGGTCGACTACTCGCTGGACGACGGCGCCACCTGGCGGCGGTTGAAGCTCAATCTGCCGGCGGTGGCCGTGCACGACCTGGTCTTGAAGGACGCGAGCATCGTCCTCGCCACCCACGGCCGCTCGCTCTGGATCCTGGACGACCGCCAGCCGGTCTACGAGATCTCGCCCGAGGTGACCGGCAAGGACGTCCACCTCTTCGCGGCGCCCGACGCCGTCCGCTGGGTCTACCGGAACGCCCACCGTGGCGACTGGAACGCCGACAACCCGGCGCCCGGGGCGCGCATCTACTACTGGTTGAAGAAGGAGCCCAAGGGGGAGGTGACGATCGACATCCTCGACGCCAAGGGGACCCTCGTCAACACCCTCTCCTCGAAGCCGCGCGCGTCGACCGGCTCCTCCGAGTACGGAGAGGAAGAGGCGGAGCAGTGGAAGAAACTCGCCATCCCCAAGGACGCGGGGGTCGAGGTCGCCACCTGGGACACCAGTTGGGCGGGGTCCGAGATGATCCCGGGGGCCAAGCTCGACGCCGGCTTCCCGGGGATCGGCCCGCGGGCCCTGCCGGGGACCTACACGGTGCGCCTGACGGTCGACGGCAAGAGCCAGACGACGACCTTGAACTTGAAACCCGATCCGCGCGAGCAGGTCCCGGAGGCCGACCTCGAGGCGCAGCTCCGTTTCGGCCTGGAGATCCGCGACACCATCACCCGCCTGACCCGGACGGTCAAGGACCTCCGCGCCATCCGGCAGCAGCTCGCGGCGAGAAACGAGCTCCTCGCCGCCGACCCGCGCTCGGAGGGCCTGCGCAAGGCGTCGACCGACCTCATGACCCAGCTCGACGACCTGGAGAGCCGGCTCCACAATCCCAAGGCCGAGGTGGTCTACGACGTCCTCGCCCAGAAGGGGGGCACCAAGCTCTACTCGCGCCTGTCGCCGCTCTTGGACACGGTCAAGGAGGGCGACGGCGCGCCCACAGAGGGGGCGCGGGAGGAGTACGCGCGGCAAAAGGCGGAGCTCGACGGCGATGAAGCCGAGCTCAAGCGTCTGATCGCGACCGATTTAGCGGCGGCGAACGAAACGGCCGGCAAGCTCGGCCTGCCACGGATCTACGTGCCGGCGGGACGATGAAGCTCTCACTTTTTTCTGGAGGCGATCTCGTGAAACGAAACCTTTTTGCGTTCGCGCTTCTCGCCGTCCTGGCGGGAGCGGTACCGGGAGTATCGGCCGCGGCAGATAAGAAACCTGATACAAAGACGGAGAAGAAGAGCGCCTGGAGCGCCGACACCTTCGCCGGGCTCGAGCTCCGCGGCATCGGTCCGGCCCTGACCTCGGGCCGCATCGTCGACGTCGCCGTCGATCCCCACCACAAGCAGACCTGGTACGTGGCGACCGCCTCGTCGGGGGTGTGGAAGACGGTCAACTCCGGCGTCACCTGGGCCCCGATCTTCGACGGCGAGGCTTCCTACTCGACCGGCTGCGTGACGATCGATCCCAACAACTCCCTGGTCGTCTGGGTGGGGAGCGGCGAAAACAACAGCCAGCGGAGCGTCGCCTATGGCGACGGGGTCTACAAGTCGGTCGACGGCGGCGCCTCCTGGGAGAACGTGGGGCTCAAAGCTTCCGAGCACATCGGGAAAATCGTCGTCGACCCGCGCGACTCGAAGGTCGTCTACGTCGCCGCCCAGGGCCCCTTGTGGAACGCCGGCGGCGACCGCGGTCTCTACAAGACGACGGACGGCGGCAAGAGCTGGAAGAAGGTCCTCGCGATCAGCGAGAACACCGGGGTCTCCGACCTCGTCATGGACCCGCGCAACCCCGACGTCCTCTACGCCTCGGCCTACCAGCGCCGGCGCCACGTCTGGACCCTGATCGACGGCGGCCCGGAGTCGGCGATCTACAAGTCGACCGACGCCGGGGCGACCTGGAGCAAGTCGGCGAAGGGGTTGCCGAAAGAGGACCTGGGGCGGATCGGCCTCGCCATCTCCCCGGTCCAGCCCGACACGGTTTTCGCCATCGTCGAGGCGGCCAACAAGTCGGGCGGCTTCTTCCGCTCGACCGACGGCGGGGTCTCCTGGGAGAAGCGGAGCGGCACGGTGGCGTCCTCGCCCCAGTACTACCAGGAGCTCTTCCCCGATCCCAAGATCGCCGACCGGGTCTACACCATGGACGTCTGGATCGGGGTGACCGACGACGGCGGCAAGACCTTCCGTAATCTGGGGGAGCCCGACAAGCACTCGGACAACCACGTCCTCTGGATCGACCCCGACGCCACCGATCACCTCCTGGCCGGTTGTGACGGCGGCCTCTACGAGACCTGGGACCGCGGCGCCTCCTGGCAGTTCAAGGCGAACCTGCCGATCACCCAGTTCTACCGCGTCTCGGTCGACAACGCGCAGCCTTTCTATAACGTCTACGGCGGCACCCAGGATAACTTCAGCCTCGGCGGCCCGTCCCGCACCTTAGCCGAGTCGGGGATCACCAACACCGACTGGTTCGTGACCACCGGCGGCGACGGCTTCCAGTCCCAGGCCGACCCGGAAGACCCCAACACGGTCTACGCCGAGTCGCAGTACGGCGTCCTCGTCCGCTTCGACAGGAAGAGCGGCGAGCAGATCTTCATCCAGCCGCAGCCCGACAAGAACGGTCCGCCGCTGCGCTACAACTGGGATTCGCCGCTCATCGTCAGCCCGCACCTCCACACCCGGATCTACTTCGGCGCCAACCGGGTCTGGAAGAGCGACGACCGGGGCGACCATTGGCAGGCGATCTCTCCCGACCTCACCCGCCAGATCGACCGCAACAAACTGCCGGTCATGGGCCGGGTCTGGGAGATCGACGCGGTGGCGAAGAACACCTCGACCTCGTTCTACGGCAACATCGTCTCCCTCTCCGAGTCGCCCGTCCAAAAGGGCCTCCTCTACGCCGGGACCGACGACGGCCTGATCCAGGTGAGCGAGGACGACGGCGGCCACTGGCGGAAGATCGAGAGCTTCCCCGGGGTGCCGGCCCACACCTACGTGTCACGGGTGGAGGCGGGCGCCAAGGACGCGAACACGGTCTTCGCCGCCTTCGACAACCACAAGATGGGCGACTTCAAGCCCTATATCTTGAAAAGCATCGACCGCGGCCGGACCTGGACCTCGATCGCCGGCGACCTCCCCCAGCGGGGCACGGTCTACGTCGTCATCCAGGACGTCGAGAAGGCCGACCTGCTCTTCGCCGGCACCGAGTTCGGGGCCTTCTTCAGTCACGATTCGGGCCGCCACTGGCTGCAGATGAAGGGCAACCTGCCGCCCACCGCGGTGCGGGACATGGTGATCCAGAAGCGCGAGAACGACCTGGTCCTCGCCACCTTCGGCCGCGGCTTCTACATCCTGGACGACCTCTCGCCGCTCCGCCGGGTGACGCCGGAGGCCCTCGACCAGGGCTCCACCCTCCTCCCCGTCAAGCCGGTCAAGCTCTACTTCCCGGCGAGCCCGCTCGGCGGCCGCGGCAAGAGCTTCCAGGGGGCCGCGTTCTTCACCGCCCCCAACCCGCCGTCCGGGGCGGTCTTCACCTACTACCTGAAGGACGAGCTCAAGAGTCGGAAGAAGACCCGCCAGGAGGAGGCGAAGAAGCTCGCCAAGGCGGGCAAGGACGCCGCCTATCCGACCTGGGAGTCGCTCCAGGCCGAGGACCGGGAGCCCGAGCCGGCGGTCGTCCTGACCGTCAGCGACGCGGACGGGCACCCGGTGCGGCGGCTCTCCGGGCCGGTGACCGCCGGCTTCCATCGCGTCTCCTGGGACCTGCGCTTCCCGCCGGCCAATCCGGTCGCGCTCGAGGCGCCGGAGCCCGGTCCCTTCGACGACCCCGAACGCGGGCCCGCGGTGGTGCCCGGCACCTACAAGGTCGCCCTTTCCCAGTGGGTCGACGGCAAGGAGACCCCGCTGGGCGAGCCCCAGACCTTCACCGCCACTCCTCTTGGGCTCGCGAGCCTCCCGGCGAAGGATGCCAAGGCGCTCCTTGAGTTCGAGCGCGACACGGCGCGGCTGCAGCGCGCGGTCCTGGGCGCCGCCAACGCGGCGGGTGAGGCGAAGACCCGCCTCGACTACATCGACAAGGCGCTCCTCGTCACCCCGGCGGCGGACCCCCGCCTCACCGTCGAGGCGCGGGCGCTCCGCAACCGGCTCGCCGACCTGACGCTCGGCCTCTCCGGCGGCGCCGTCCAGGGGAAGTACAGCGAGCCCACCCTCCCCTCGGTCGTCGAGCGGGTGCAGGGGATCGTCTCGGCCCACTGGACGTCGAGCTCGGGCGCCACCCAGGTGCAGACCGACAACTACAGGATCGCGAGCGAGCAGTTCGCCGAGCTGCTGCCGAAGCTCCACCAGCTGATCGACGTCGATTTTAAGAAGCTCGAAGACCAGCTCGAAGCCGCCGGCGCCCCCTGGACGCCGGGCCGGGTGCCGAACTGGTCGCCCAAGTAGAGGGCGGTATCAGCGATTTAAAGAGGGCGGCCACGAGGCCGCCCTCTCCGTTTCCCGAATCCCCGCAGCCGCACCGCCCCCAGCGCCCCCGGCCCCAAAGTCACGAAGAACAGCAGGCTGAGCGCCAGCACCACGGCGCCGCCGGTGGGGACCAAGAGGCGGGTGGAGATCCCCAGGCCGCCCACGCCGGCCAGGAAGGCGATGACGACGCTCCATACGAGGTAGGCGCGGGTGCTCTGGGCGAGATTCCGCGCCGCCGCCGCCGGCACCACGACCAGCGCCTCGACCAGGAGAGCGCCGATCACCTTGAGGCTGACGACGATGGCGATCGTGAGGAGGACGGCGAAGAGGTACTCGACATAGGCCGAATCGACCTCCTCCACCCCGGCGAGAGCGGGGGAGAGGCTGTCGAGGAGGAGCCCGTTGTACTCCCGGGCGAGGAGGACGAGCACCAGCGCCCCGGCGCAGACCAGGAGAGCGAGGTCGCCGTCCGTCACCGTCAAGAGGCTGCCGAACATGGCCGACTCGACCTGGTGGATGTTGAAGCGCCTCGTCACCGCCACCAGGAGACAGATGCCGAGCCCCAGAGTGAGGGCCAGGAAGACGCCGATCAGGGTGTCCGGCGGGAGCGCCGAGCGCCGCTTGACGTAGACCATCCCCAGGGCCGAGAGGAGACAGAAGGCGAAGATCCCGCCGTAGGGCGCGTTGAGCGGCTCGCCCAAGAGGAGGGCGATCGAGAGGCCGGTCAACGCCGCCTGGCCGAGCGCG